>CAZFUK010000374.1:0-5575 GCA_964522005.1 uncultured Anaerolineales bacterium
CCTGGGCGTGGACGGCTTCCGCCTGGACGCCATCGCCACCGTCTTCGAGCATCCTGACCTGCCCCATCACAGCCTGAACCTGCCGCCCGAGGCCATCTTCAACGCTAATATGCTCGACATGGCCGCCTACCAGCAACTGATGCGTTTCCAGATTCAGCAGCCTGGCCTCCACGAACTGATGCAGGAATTGCGCGCGCTGGTGGACGAGTACCCCGGCAACCGGGTGCTGGTGGGCGAAGACGAAGACGTCGCCTTCCACGGCGCGGGCGATGATGAGCTGCATCTGGTGTTCAACTTCCCACTCATGCGCGCCGAACGCCTCACCCCGACCCATATCCGCGCCAACCAGGCCGTCCGCCTGGCCGAACTACCCCCCGGCGCCTGGCCCTGCAACACCCTGGGCAACCACGACACGCCCCGCGTCTGGAGCCGTTATGGCGACGGCATCCACAACGCAGCGCTGGCGCGGCTGCACCTGGCCCTAATGCTGACGCTCAAGGGCACGCCGTTTCTGTTTAATGGCGAGGAGATTGGCATGGCCGATCTCGAACTGACCCACCTGGACCAGCTACGCGACACCGCCGCCATTCGCCAGTATCACCTGATGACCGAGAAGCTCGGCTTCTCGGCGGAAACGGCGCTCCGCGAAGCGCTGCGCACCACGCGCGACCGCTGCCGCAGCCCCCTCCAGTGGAGCGGCGCGCCCAACGCCGGCTTCAGCCCGCCGGGCGTGTCGCCGTGGCTGCCCGTGAACCCGGACTATACCAAGGGCGTCAACGTCGCCGCGCAGGAGCATGACCCGCACTCGCTGCTCCAGTTCTACCGGCGTCTACTCCGCCTACGGCGGGAAACCCCCGCCCTGGTAGGCGGCGACTACCACGCGCTCCACCCGCAGAGCCAGGACTATCTGGCCTTCCTGCGCCACGACGAGGCGTCACGTCAGACCTGCCTGGTGACGCTCAACTTCTCGAACGAGGCTCAGACCGTTATCTTCGACCTGCCCGACCGGCGGCCCCGCCGGCTCTTTTCCAGCGCCGGCCGCGCCCGCGAAGACCTCGCCCTCGACTGGCTGACCCTGGCCCCCTTCGAGGTCTTGATCGCGGAGCTAGCGGCGGCGGCCTGATGAACACCGTAGCCCTGCGACGTATCCCTGTTGTATTCCGACCTGATAAGGAGATATGCCTGTGTCATTGATCACCACGGTCCCTGTTGCGGAAGCGACTGACGAGGTCCGCAAGATGTACGAGCAACAGCAGGCCAGCCTGGGCTACGTGCCGAACTATGCCAAGGTATTCAGCCATCGGCCTGCCGTTATGACGGCCTGGCGCGGTCTCCTGGGCAGCATCCGCGCCCATCTTGACACGCGCCGCTACGAATTGGTGACGTTAGCGGCGGCCCGTGCGTTGCATAGCTCGTACTGCTCCCTCGCCCACGGCACAATCTTGCGCGACCAGTTCTATGACCCAGCACAACTCGCTCGAATCGCTGAAGATTTTACGAGTGGAGGTCTTGCCGCGGCCGATGTGGCCATCATGCGATACGCCGAGAAAATCGCCCGTGATGCGTCATCGGTGACGGAAGCCGATGTGCAAAGCCTGCGCGAGCACGGCCTCACGGACCCCGAAATCTTCGATATAGCCGCGGCCGCCTCGGCTCGATGCTTCTTCAGCAAGCTGCTGGACGCGCTGGGGGCTGAACCGGACGCGGCCTACAACGCCCTGGAGGCAGACCTGCGCCGGCAGTTAACCGTAGGCCGCCCCATCAGCGAGGGAGCAGTGGAGCAAGTGCTGCCACCCTCGGGCTGACGGCCTACCGCAGGGCGCGGCGCGCGGCGGCGCTGAGCAGGTCAACGACGACTGTCAGCGCCATGAAGAAGATGAGCGTCGTCACCACGCCACGATAGTCAAAGCCGCTGAACTGCTCGGCCAGCAGGCGCCCCAACCCTCCCACCCCGACCACCCCGATCACCGCCGTCTCGCGGGCGCACACCTCCCAGCGATAGAGCACATAGGCGACGAAGCGCGGGAGTGTCGCCGGCAGCACGCCGTAGAGCAGGACGGCTGGCCCCGGCGCGCCCTGCGCCGCTAGCGCGCGTAGCGGCCGCTCGTCAAGCTCCTCAATCACCTCCGCCGTCAGCCGCCCCAGGATGCCCAGCGTGTACAGCCCTAGCGCGAGCGCGGCGGGCCCGCTGCCGGGTAACAGGAAAAACCGGAGATTGAGCGCCCAGACCGGCGGCGGGATGGCGCGGAACACCAGGAGAAGGGCGCGCGTCAGCCAGAGAACCACGTGCCCGACGCTGGGCCGTCGGCTCTGCGCGCGGGCATCCAGGATGCCGCCGGGCAACACCAGATTGCCCGCGCCCAAGACGGAGAGCAGCAGGCCGCCGACCGCCGCGATGGTGATCGCCAGGATGGAAATCGCCAGCGTCTGCCAGGTGAGCGCGAGCATCTGGGCCAGGCCGACCTTCAACGAGGGGGGCAGGGCAAGCTGGACGACCCCGACCAGCAGGGCCGCGCTGCGCGGGGCGACCAGCTTGCCGACGTCCGGCTGCACCAGCCAGAACGAGAACGGGATGAGGAGAGCCACGACGACCACCGAGGCGCGCAGAACGGGGTCACGTTCTGGCCGGCCGGCGCCCCTCGGCGCGCTGGACAGGGCCAGGTCCAGGCGATTGGCGCCGCCCATCCGCCGCCTCACACTGGAACTCCACAGGTCAATCGCCCCATTGAGCAGGACCAGCGCGTAGATGAACGTCCACATCTCGTGGTAGCGCAGCGACTGGAAACTCAGCAGCAGCTGATACCCCAGCCCGCCCGCGCCGATGATGCCGAGCAGCGCGGCCGAGCGGATGGAACACTCGAAGCGGTAGAAGGCATACGAGAGGAGGTTGGGCAGCGCGGGCGGCAGCAGCGCGTACAGCAAGGCCGTCAGGGGCGGCGCGCCGGCCTGGACGAGCGACCGCAACGGCTCGGCCGGCGTCTCGTCGAGCAACTCCGAGAACACCTTGGCCGTAATCGCGCCAAAGGGGATGGCAATCGCCAGAATCGCCGTGAGCGGGTCGAGGCCGAAGATATTGACGAAGAACAGCCCCCAGATAATCTCGTGGACTCCCCGCAGCATCGCTAGACCGGCGCGGATCGCCGCCCACAGCGCCCGATACCGCGCCGCCAGCCGCTCCTCGCCGCCGACCGCCTGCCACCACCGCTCTGAGGACAGCACGCCCCCGACGACGCCAATGACCAGGCTCAGGCTCGTCCCGCACACCGCGTACCCCAGCGTCACCAGGGTGGCCTGGAGCGTCAGGCCGACGAAGTCCGGCGTCAAGGTTGGCGCGACGCTGGCCCCCAGGAAGCGCCAGGCCAGCGGCCAGCCGCCCGGGTTGACCAGGCTGCGCGTGAACAGCCCGGTCTGAGTGAGCGCCAGAACCACGGCGACGCCCGCGCCCAGACCGACGAGGCCCCGCCCACTCCACCAGGCGCGGTTGGGGGAGGCAGCGGTGGGGGCGGTGGCGCCCTGACGGGGGAGAGGGACTTCAATCATAGGCCGGCCCCCGCCTCGATATGGTAGAGCGCGTCGAGCATGTCCCGCGTCACGTCTGGGGCCGCCGCGTCAAACAGGACCCGTCCCCCGCGCAGGCCCACCAGGCGGTCGAAGTGGCTGCGGGCAAACTCGACCAGGTGGAGGCTCGCCACCAGCGTCTTGTGGTGGCGCTGACTCAGGTCGCGCATCAAGTCCAGCACCTCGCGCCCGCGTTCCGGGTCCAGGCTCGACACCGGCTCGTCGGCCAGGATGGCGACCGGGTCCTGGACCAGCACCCGCGCCAGCGCCACGCGCTGCTGTTGGCCGCCTGACAGAGTATCGGTGCGCTCGTAGAGCTTCTCCGGCAGGCCGACCTGGGCCAGCGCGTCCCGCGCGGCTGCCACGTCCAGGGGGTGGATGAGGGAGAACGCGGCTTTGAGGAAGGGCCAGCGGCCCAGGTGACCGGCGTTGACGTTGTGAACCACCGCCAGGTTCGGGACCAGGTGGAACTGCTGATAGACGGTCCCAATCTGGCGCTGGACCCGCCGCCGCGCGGGCCGCGCCAGCCGGCCCAGGTCGTGGCCGAGGACGCGAACCGTTCCACGGCTGGGCAGGCTTGAGCCGTTCAACAGGCTGAGCAGGGTACTCTTGCCCGCGCCACTCGGCCCGACCAAAGCCACCCTCTCGCCGGGCCACACGCGGAGGGTGACATCCGTCAGCGCCGTGACGTGGCCGAAGTGCTTGTCAACGCCGACCAGTTCAAAGAGGGGCGCCGTGTTACTGAATCTTGCCGATGTCACGGCCCACCGCCTCGATCTGGTCGTAGTTCGACTTCTGCGACGGAATGAACTTCTTGGCGCCAAACAGGTCGAGAATCTCCTTCTGGTCGGCGACGGCCGGGTCGAGCTTGAGGAAGGCGGCCTGCACCTTCTGGGGGAAGTCCGCGCCATAGCGCTGCTTGACCTGCGGATTGATGACCCAGTGGTAGTCGAAGTAGGCCGGCGTGCGCCAGATGAGTTGCACCTTGCTCAGGTCCACCTCCTTCGAGTCCAGGCGGCTCTGCCAGACCTGTTCGTTCAACGCGCCGGCGTCGTAGGTCCCCGACTCCACCAGTTTGATGGTCTTGTCATGGGAGCCGGAGAAGCCTACCTCCCCCTTGAAGTCCGTCAGCGCCACCCCGGCCTGTTTGAGATAGTATTGCGGCATGAGGCGGCCCGAGGTCGAGGTGTCCGCGCCGAAGGTGAACGTCTTGCCCTTGAGACTCTGCAAGCCCTGCATGTCCTGGAGCGGGGCCAGGCCGCTGGCCTTGTTGGCGATGAACACGGTATGGAACTCGGCGTCAATGTCGCGTTGCGCGACCACCTCGGCGTTGGGCACCTGCAACCGCGCCTGCACGCCGGTCAGCCCACCGTACCACACCAGGTCGAGATCACCGACCTTGAAGGCGGTGACGGCGGCGGTGTTGTCGGTCACCGGCTTGTAGACCACGGGCACGCCGAGTTCCTTGCTGAGATAGTCAGCCACTTTGCCATAGAGCCGCTGGAGCTTCTCGGGGTCCTGGTCGGGGATGGCTGAGAGCACGAGGGGCTGGGCCGCTTTGGCCGCGCCCGGCGCGCCGGCGCCGCCTGCCTGGGGTAGGGGGCTACAGCCGGTGGTCAAGACAAGCATCATCAAGGCAAGCATCAACGTCAGCGAGACGATAGGTCGCCGCATGGGGTGAGTCCTCCGTATGAATGGGTGGGCAGGGCAAGATGTCCTCGATTGCCGCCTGGGCCGCGCCGGGCACGTCTTCAGTCAGGCAACGTCGGACGCCGGGGGGTCAGGCGGTGGGGTACGGAGGCGGAGAGGAGGCAGAGACCGCGACCTGGGAGGTGACGTTGCGCGCTGGCGTGCCGCAAGCGCAGCGTATGGAGCGAGCGCATGCATCCCGTGCATGAAGCGCCGCGACTCAGGGGCTTGCGTTCAAGCGCCGCATAGGCCACCTCCTTTCTGGGTCGTCGCTAGATGGTTAAGGCCCGTAGGGCCACCAAATATTGAGAAGATTATACTGACCTGG
>CAZFUK010000375.1:0-2525 GCA_964522005.1 uncultured Anaerolineales bacterium
TTGACTGTCACCCATGTCTCCGAACACCTGTTTCCTATCTCCCCAGTCTATACAGCAGGGAAGGGGGACGGGGGGTTAGGTCAGTAGTCGTCTAGCTATCCTCCGACCTCGACCCGCCCCACCGCCGCCGCGTCGTCGGGATGGCCGGGCGCCGGGAGGCGGGTGCCCGTGCGCCAGTCGTACCAGCCGAAGCGCAGGCTCGCCGGCCCAACGGGCGCATCCTGGGCCACTCGCACCGCGATGGTCTGGACAATCGTCTCGCCCTCGGCCCAACCGGTGGTGGGATAGCTGCCGCCGAGCGGCGCGCCGTCGGCCTGACCGAGCATCCGCCCATCCTGCGCGACCAGGTGGACGAAGTAGTTCAGGTCGGTGTCGGTGGGCGCGAGGGCCTGCCAGGCCAGCGTGACCTGGACCTCAGCCCCGGCTCGGACGCGGCTCGGCTCCACGCGCACGGCTCGCAGCCGAATGGCCTCCCCGAAGGTGGCCGGGTCGGCCAGGGGCGGCAGACTGGGGAAATCGGACCGCGCCAGGCGGTAGACGAGCAGGGAAGCCGCGCCCTCGGTGAAGCGATCGTCGCGGCGGAGGCCGGACCAGCGGCGGGCGAAGGCCTCGGCGTCCCTGGCTTCCCACGGCTCGAACACGTAGCGGGCGTCACCCTCGGGCGGCAGTACCAGCCCCTGGCGCGGGTCAAAGGCGCGGGGGGGATGGTCATGGGCCACAAAGCGCACGGGCGTCTCGTTCCACAGCGACGGCGACACATAGGTCGGCCCTTCCGCTCCTAGCGCCGCGACCCCCCGCCCGCGCTCCAACGCGCCGGCCTGGACCGCGCCCGGTCCCTGCTGCGACTGCGGGTAGCCGACGACTACATCCCAGGCCGACCAGACCGTGCTCACCCCCAAGACCAGCGCCATCAGCGCCCCCCCCAGCCCCAGCGCGAACCCCCGCCTCTTCGCCCACTCGGTCAGCCACGCGCCGCTCCGCTCCAGCCCCCAGGCGGGCAGCAGGAACAGGACGGGCCAGATGCCTGTCAGCCGGCCATAGTTCGGCGCGCCCTCGCTCAGCCAGGACGGCGCCAGCATCCCGCCCAGCGTCAGTCCCAGCAGGACCGCCGCCAGTTGCGTCGTCCGCCCGCGCCGGCCGACCAGGTCCCAGGCGAGCAGCGCCACGCCGACGACGAAGGCCAGCCCTAGCAGCGGGTCGAAGATGGGCCGACCGGCCAGGTTGCCCCACCAGCCCGTGCTACCCTGCACGTTGAACATCAGCAGAAGGTTCCAGGCGTTCTGGAGGAGCGTGCCGACCAGGTCGCCGCCATTGACGGCGGGGTTGAACACCGATACCTGATTACTGCGATAGCCTAGCATGTCGGGCTGACCGAGGAAGTAGGCGATGAGGGGCCAGGACAGGACGCCCGCTACCAGCAGCGCCACGAGCAGCGCCAGCACCAACGGATAGACCCTCAAGGTCTCGGAGACCTTTAGGGTCTTCCGCAGGAGCATTGCCCACGCCGCGGAGAGCACGAGAATCACGGGCAGGACGCGGGCGTTGAGATGGGTGTAGGCGGCGGCGGCCAGGAGGACGCCCAGCGCCACCGACCACAACCAGGGATGCCGCAGCGGCCGGGTGGTGGGGTAGAGACGTGACGTGTCACCTCTGTACGGCGACGGTGGGTCGGGGACGAGCAGGCGCCACCAGACCCAGAGGATCAGCGTCACCCACAGGGGAAAGAGGCTCGCGCGGAGGGCCTGGTGGGCTTTGACCACGGGCCAGAACGAGAGGGCGGCGACTGTCGCGCTGAGCAGGGCCGTCAGGCGCGGGCGGGGCAGGGGCAGGCTCTGGACGAGGAGGTACTGGGCGGGGATGACCAGCACGCCCAGGAGCGCGCCCGGCAGGCGGATGGCCCACAGCGTTTCGCCCCACACCCGCATCGAGGCGGCGATGAGGTAGATAAACAGCGGCTCGCGGCCATTGTTGGCGGGCAGGAAGACGGGGCGCCAGCCGGCGATGATCTGGAGGGCGTCGAGGGCGTTGTAGCCCTCGTCGTTGTGCATCCCCAGCGGGATATCCTCCAGGCGGTAGAGGCGCAGCGCCAGCCCCAGCACGACCAGGACGCCGAGCAGCGCCAGGACGCCGTACCGTCCAGGTCCCTCGCGCGCTTCCCCCTCCCCGCTCGCCCTCACCTTTGCCAAGCTCATGCTCCGTTGGGACAGGATGAACCGAATTTGCAGAGTCAGCAGAATACTTATGTAAATTCTGTTAATTCTGTCTAAGGTCTTGCCACGTGGATGGTAGACAGCAGGGGTTCGTCACCGACGGTCTGGCCGGCCGCGTTGGTAGCGGTCAGCCGCGTCTGGGTCTGGTGATCGTAGAAGCCCAGGGTAAGCATGTACTCGCCCGGCGGCGCCGTGGCGGGGATGGTCACACTGTAGGTGTCGCGGACAATCTCGCCCGCCTGCCACGTCGAGGTGGTGAAGAAGCGGCGGCACGGCTCGCTGTCGTCCTGCGCCCAGAGCGGGCCGCCGCTGGCG
>CAZFUK010000375.1:2625-5562 GCA_964522005.1 uncultured Anaerolineales bacterium
GAAGCGGCGGCACGGCTCGCTGTCGTCCTGCGCCCAGAGCGGGCCGCCGCTGGCGGGGTTGGGGCCGCCCAGGAGGTGGACGAAGACGGTATAGTCCGTCTCCATCGCCGCGAGCGCGCGGTAGTACAGCGTCACCTGGACCGTCTGGCCGGGCCGGTAGGCCGCCTCGGCCAGGTCATAGCCCAGCAGGCCAATCTGGCCTTCCCAGGTCAGGCGCAGGGTGCGCGAGGGGGGGACCTGGGCCACCGCGCCCGGCGGCACGCGGAAGGCCAGGAAGTAGGGCTGGCCGTAGTGCAGCGGCCCCTGGTCCACCACCGCCCCCTGCGGAAAGACGCTCTTCAGGCGCGGCAGGCTGGCCCCATCCCCCTCGGGCACAATGACATAGGTGGTAGAGCGCTCGACCTGGCCTGGCGCGACAAAGCACACACGGCCGTTGTAGCTGCGCAGACCCTCGCGCAGCCCGGAGTTGTAGCGGATGCCGGGGTGGTCGGGCAGCTCGGGCGAGATGTAGACGACCTCCTCGGCCGGCAGGCGTCCGACATACTGACCGATGGCCGTCCGACCGGCCTCAAAGTGGGTGAACAGGTCGGGGTCGCGGCCCCAGACCAGGAAGTAGTCGCGGTAGGTGACAACGCCCGTGTAGGCGAACGCGGCCAGGCCAAGCAGAGCCACGCCCGCCGGCGCCCTCCGCGCCCAGCCCCTCCCCTGCGCCGATGCTCGCCGGTAGACGGTCTGGCCCACGCCGAGCAGGCCGAGGGCGACCAGCATGGCGACGGCGGGGAGCGTCCCAATGGCCCGCTTCTCCGCTGGCCCAATCCCGGCCAGCATGGCCGGCACGGTCATCACGGCCATCCAGCCCAGCAGGAAGAGGTAGAGGGGCCGCCGGGCGCGGAGCAGGCTCAGGCCGAGACCCAGGAAGAACAGGAGCGAGAGGACGGCGTTGAGGGCAGGGCGATAGGGGATGTTGCTCAGGGGGCGTTCGTCGCCGCGAAAGTTGAAGGCCAGCAGGGCCTTGACGATCTGGTTGCCCAGCGCGGCGGCCTGACTGCCCGACTCGTCCGTGGTCAGGACCAGCGTCTGCTCAATGCGCTGATTGAACTCGCCGGGGTGCTGCGCCACGTACAGGCCCAGCGGGGCGAAGACCAGCAGCGACACGCCAACGACAACGGCGAAACCCCGCCACGTTGCCCCCGGAAACTTGGGGCGGTCGAGGCGGACCACGACAAAGGCCAGCACAACCAGGACGGGCAGCAGCCGCGCCGCCTGGTAGGTGTACAGGCTCAGCCCCAGGCAGACGCCGCAGCCGGTGAAGTCGCCCAGGCTGGCCCGGCGTAGCGCCCGCCAGAGATAGAGGACGATGAGGGCCGTGAACAGCGGGACCAGGATAGCGCGCACGCCGTGGCGGCTCCACTGGAGGTCCCAGTACGAGACAGCGACCATCAGCGCGGCGGTCAGGCCGCCCCACTGCCTCAGCCAACCGTCCTCGTCCGCGAACATCGTCTCCGCCATCAAGAAGACGGCGGGCACGGCCAACAGCCCCACCAGGGCCGAGGCGACGTGGATGGCGAAGGGGTTCGCGCCCAGCAGCGCCGTGAACAGGGCCACGATGTAGCTGAACATGACCTCGCGGCCGTGGTTGGTCGGCAGGTAGACGGGGCGCGCGCCGCGCAGAATCTCCAGCGCGTCCACGCCGTACCACGCCTGGTCATAGCCGTCGCCGGGCGGCAGGGTGTCCAGGCGATAGAAACGGAAAAAGGCCGCGAGCAGGGTAATGCCCAGCAGCAGGATGAGCTTATGCCTGGTTTGGAGACGGTCGAACATGGTCAGCACGGGTCGGGTTTTCCTCCGCCAGGAAGGGTATTATACTCACCCTGGCGGTGACGACCAAGGAATTGTGCTTTCCCCCGCCCCTGGCTACAATTACGCCCATGTCCTTCCGTTGGCCTGCCGTGTCTTCCTACTCTCCAGCGCGTCGGCTCGGCTGGTGGCTGCTCGCCATCGTCGTGCTCGCCCTGGCGCTGCGCTTCTACCGCCTCGACGGCCAGAGCTTCTGGTACGACGAGGGCAGCGCCGTTGTACTGGCCGAGCGCGACCTGCCCACCATCGCCCGCGATGCCGCCGCCGACATCCACCCGCCGCTCTACTACTTCCTGCTCCACTACTGGACCGGCTGGTTCGGCCAGAGTGAAGTCGCGGCACGGAGCCTGTCGGTCCTGCTCGGCGCGGCGCTCGTCGGGCTGACGTGGGCCATCGGCCGCCAACTGTTCGACGGGTTGACGGGCGCGACGGGGGCCTTACTGCTGGCCGTGTCGCCCTTCGCGGTGTACTACAGCCAGGAGGCCCGCATGTACACGCTCGCCGCCCTGATGGGCGGGGCGTGCTTCCTGGCGAGCCTGCGCGTCCTCCAGGGCTGGGAGCGGGGCCTCCGCATCCCCTGGCCGCCGCTGCTGGCCTACTTCGTCTTCGCCCTCGGCGCGCTCTACACCCACTACTTCGCCTTCACCGTCCCCCTCGCCGCCAACCTCGTCGTCGGGCTGTGGGCGCTGCGCCGCCGCGCCTGGCGTCAGGCCGTCGTCTGGGCAGCCGTCCAACTCGTCATCGCCGCCCTGTTCCTCCCGTGGCTGTTGACCACCCTGGATGCCATCCGCAACTGGCCCGCCGTCAGCCAGCCGTTTACGCTGAGCTTCCTGCTGGCCGATAGCCTGCGCGTCTTCAGCCTGGGGCGAGGGACGCCGTGGGCGGCGGGCGCGCTGCTCTACGGGGTCGTGCTGGCGCTGGGGGTGGTGTGGCCGCCGGGAAAGACCCTCACCCCAACCCTCTCCCATAGGGAGAGGGAGGGAGCCAAGGAGGAGGGGAGTAGGGGCGTGGTTACCGCGCCCCGAATCCCCTCGCCCCGGCCCCACACCGTTCCCGCCATCCTCTACCGTGTCGTCCCGC
>CAZFUK010000376.1:0-5545 GCA_964522005.1 uncultured Anaerolineales bacterium
CGCGGTGCAATCGCAATGGACCTTGCGGAGCAGGAGACATCCCAGCTAACGATGGCTGACCTGATTGCAAGATTTGCGGGTGGTCGGTGGTCAGTGGTCAGTGGTCAGTAGTCAGTGGTCAGTGGTCAGTGGTCAGTGGTTGGTGAGGGGAGGGCAGGCATGCGCGCGGTAGACATCATTGCCCGCAAGCGCGACGGGTACGCGCTGACGCCGGCGGAAATCGAGTGGTTTATCCAGGGCTACACGCAGGGCGACATCCCCGACTACCAGGCCGCCGCCCTGCTCATGGCGGTCCTGTGGCGCGGCATGGACGACCGCGAGACGGCCGACCTGACGCTGGCGATGGCGCGCTCAGGTGAGATGCTCGACCTGGTCGGCGTCACCCGCCCGGTCGTGGACAAGCACTCCACCGGCGGCGTCGGGGACAAGATTTCCCTGGTCGTCGGGCCGATGGTCGCGGCGACGGGCCTGCCGGTGGGCAAGATGTCGGGGCGGGGGCTGGGCTTTTCGGGCGGGACGCTGGACAAGCTGGAGTCGTTCGCCGGGCTGACGGTCAACCTGGGCACCGAGCGTTTCTTACGTCAACTGCGCGAGGTCGGGCTGGTCATCGCGGGGCAGTCCGCCGACCTGGCCCCCGCCGACGGCAAACTCTACGCCCTGCGCGACGTGACGGCCACGGTGGAGAGCATCCCGCTCATCGCCAGCTCGATTATGAGCAAGAAGATCGCGGCCGGCGCGGATGCCATTGTGCTCGACGTCAAAGTGGGACGCGGCGCGTTTATGAAGACCGAAGCCGACGCCGTGGCGCTGGCCGACGCGATGGTGCGCATTGGGGCGGGGCTGGGGCGGCGGGTGGCGGCCGTGGTCTCGGACATGAACCAGCCCCTCGGCCACGCCATTGGCAACGCGCTGGAGGTGAAGGAGGCGATTGAGACGCTAGGGGGCGGGGGTCCCGAAGACTTGATGACCGTGGCCCTGACGGTGGGAGCGCACATGCTCCTGCTGGCAGGCCAGGTCGCCACGGCCGAAGCCGGCGCGGCACGGCTGCACGAGACGGTGGCATCGGGGGCGGCGCGGGCGAAGCTGCGGGCGATGGTCGAAGCGCAAGGCGGTGATGGCCGGCAGGTGGACGAACCCGCCCGCCTACCCCAGGCGCCCGTGGTCCGCCCCGTCACCGCCCCCCAAGGGGGCTATGTGGCCGCCATTGATGCGCTCGAACTGGCGTTCACAGCCGTCGAACTGGGGGCGGGCCGCGCCAAGAAGGGCGACCCGATTGACGTGGCGGTGGGACTGGTGGTCGGTCCCAAGGTCGGGGCGAAGGTCGAGGCGGGCGACACCCTGGTGACGGTCCACGCCGCGAGCGAGGCGGCCGCCGACCAGGCGCAGGCCCGCGCCCTGGCCGCCTACAGCCTGACCGACACACCCGTCCCCGCCCCGCCCCTCATCCATCGGGTGATGACCTAAACGACGGAGGACGAAGGACGGAAGACGAAACACGCATTACGCATTACGTCTTGCCTCCTCCGTCCTCCGTCTTTAATCCTCCGTCGCTATTCCTTGATGAACTTGAACATGCCTGCCCCGCACACTGCGCACTCGCCCTTAAGCGCGGGCCGCTTGTTGGCCGTGGTGTAGGGGTGGACGTTGACCATAGGCCGCTGCTCCTTGCAGCGCACGCAGTAGCCCTCGGTCGTGGCGCTAGCCGCCTCAGAGGCGTCTGAGACAGTCGCCTCGTCCGACGTGGTGGTCAACGGAGCGATGTCCCCGTTGCCCACGGGTGCGCCTTCCTCCGTCGTGGTCTCCCGCTCCGCCCCGGCGAGGTCACCATGCTCCGCGCCGTTCCCGCCCAGCGTTAGCCGCTCGCCCGAAACGCCGTCATCCCCATTGGCCGATGCGGGCGGCGCGCTCTCGACCCCCTCCGGCAACACAATCCTGCCCGCGACGTGGCTGTCCTCCTGGCGGGGTGACGCCCCTGTCCAGGTGGGCAACACAATCCGGTCGTCACTCTCCGACGCCGGCGCGGCCGGCTCGCCCACCGTCTCGGCCCCCTGTTGGCGGCGCAGCCATAGCCAGCCGACCAACGCGCCGAGCAGCAGGCCCAGGACCAGCCGCCTCAATTGACGGACCATTCTCTCCTCCATTACCACTGACATTACCACTGAGTATGATGACGTTCCTCGATCACCCGCGCGTAGATTTCGCGCGTCTGAGAGGCGACCGCCTCCCAGCTAAAGTGCTCGATGACACGACGATACGCGTTCTCGACGCGGGCCGACGACCACTCCGGATGGGCCAGCGTGTGCAGAATAGACCAGGCCAGCGAGCCGGCGTGGCCGGGCAGGGCGGTGATGCCCGTGACGTGGTTCTCGACCACCTCCATCAGGCCACCGACCCCCGACACCACCACCGGCACGCGGGCGGCCATCGCCTCCAGGGCGACGATGCCGAACGGTTCGTAGAGGCTGGGGAAGACCGCCACGTCGGCCACTTTGTACAGGCGGTCGCGTTCCAGGTCATCAATAAAGCCGGTGAAATAGAACTGGTCGCCGACCCCCAGCCGCCGCGCCTGTAAGCGCAGCTCGTCCACCATCGGCCCCTTGCCCGCGATGACAAACTTCACGCCTGGCATCTGCGCCAGGATGGCCGGCGCCGCCTCGACCAGTATGTGCAGCCCCTTCTCATAGACGATGCGCCCGACGTGGAAGACCAGGAACTCGTCGTCGGCGACATAGCGGCGGCGGAAGGCCCGCAGGTCATTGCCATCATAGGCGTCGAACGCGGCCACACTGACCGCGTTCGGCACGACATCTATCTTGTCATATGGCTCACCGAAGTAGGCGACGATCTCGTGGGCCATGTAGTAGCTGGTAACGATGACGCGCCAGGCTTCCATGCATAGCTCGTCCTCGACCTCGTTGATGGCCCGCGATAGCTCGGTGTACAGCTCGCCCTGGTGTCGCCCCCGCTCGCTGGCGTGGATCGTCGCCAACAGGGGGATGCGCCACAGGTGTTTGAGCCGAATACCCGCGAAGGCGACCAGCCAGTCGTGGACGTGAATCAGGTCGAAGCCGCCGACCTGCGGGCCGAGCATGTCGGAGAACTGCGCCAACTCCCAATTGGCGGCCTGGGTGTCGCTGAGGGGCGCGCCGACGTTGCCCGGCGGCACGTCCACGCGGTACACCGTCAGGTTGGGGGCGATGACCTCCTTCGGCGCGCCCTCGCGGTCGCGCTGGGTCACCAGGTGCACCTCGACATCACACGCCGCCAGCGCCGGCACCAGGGCCTCGACGTGCTTGCCCAGCCCCCCGACCACATTGGGCGGATACTCGTTCGACAGCATTAAGATACGCATACGGAGCGCCTCATCGCGCTGAGTTGACGTTGCGAACGTGCTCTTCAAACGTTCGCGCGAAGATGTGGGTGCCGTCCTGGCGCGCCACGAAGTACAGGTAGTCGGTCTGGGTGGGCGCGATGGCCGCGCGAATCGCGGCCAGCCCCGGGTTGCAGATGGGGCCGGGCGGCAGGCCGGGGTTGAGATAGGTATTGTACGGCGAGGCGAAGCGGTAATCCTCGACGGTGAGGGGCCGCCACCATGTCGTCCGCGCCTTGTCGAAGCCCATGCCGTACTGGACCGTCGGGTCCGCGTCCAGCTTCATCCCCTGGCCCAGGCGGTTGGCGTACACCCCCGCGATCATGGGCCGCTCATCGGGCACGCGGGCCTCGCGCTCGACGATAGACGCCAGGGTGACCGCCGCGTGCAGGTTGTCCAGGCGCGAAGCGGTGGCCGCCTGCCTCAGGGAGTCGTCCACGCGCTGCCCGAAGGTGTCCAGCAGCCGATTGATGACGACGCGGGCATTGGTGTTATTGGTGGCGAAGGTGTAGGTGTCAGGGAAGAGGTAGCCTTCCAGGCCGACGCGGCCATTCGGGTCGCGCGGCGGCAGGAACGGCTGCGAGAAGCCCTCGCCCGTCTGGACCAGCCGCATGAATTCCGCCTGGTCCACCAGCCCCTGTCCGGCCAGCAGCGTGGCGATTTCCTCCGCCCGCCAGCCCTCAGGAATGGTCACCGTCACCGACGCGGGTCGCCCCCGCTGTAGCGCTTCGGTGATCTGGCGTGGCGTCATCGTCCGCCGCAACTCATAGGAACCCGCTTCGAGCTTGGTATCCACGCCCTGGACGCGCAGCAGAATGCGGAACGAGGTGGCGTCCTTGATCAGGCCCTGGCTTTGGAGCCGCTCGGCCACCTGCGCCGCCGTCTCGCCCGAGCGAATCTCGAACTTCACCGGTGTGGGGTCGGTACCGGCCGGCTTGTCGGCGTCGCCGGACTGGAACAGGGCGAACAGCCGGCCCGCCATCCCTTCCAGGTCATTCCCACCGTCGCCGGAGGCTATGGTTCCATTGGATCGGGTCGGGGACGACCAGGCCCGCCAGAACGACAGGCTCAGCGCGCCGACCCCCGCCAGCACCACAATCGCCAACACCACGCCCACCAGTTGGCGTAACAGGCTTGTCTCGCGCTCCTGCCGCGCCCGATAGGCGGCCAGCCCGCGCGGCTCGCGCCACTCTCGCTTGTTCAACGTTGCTCCTTACCGCCGCCCCCGGCGGCGGCTACCCCGCTCGGTCTGGCGGTCCCGCCCCCGGCGGCCCGGTCCGTCGTCCACAGGCGACGGGGGGTCCGGCGGCAACAACCCCACCACGCCGTTCTCGGCGCGTTGGGCGTCCAGGTACTCCTGGAGAATGACCGCCGCCGCCACGGCGTCCAGCCGCCCCTTCTGGTCCTGGGCGCGCACGCCTTGCCCTTGCAGAATCTCTGACGCGTTGACCGTGGACAGCCTTTCGTCCCAGAAGACGAGGGGGATGCTGAGCTGAGCCTCCAGGGCGCGGGCGAAGGTCTGCACCCGCTCGGCCTGCGGCCCCAGCGTGTCGTCCATGTTACGCGGCAGGCCCACCACAAGCGTGACCGGCGTCCACTCGTCCACCAGGGCGACAATCGCCGCCACCGCCTGGGCCGTGTTCTGCCGTGTCACCGTCGTCAGGGCACGCGCCAGGAGCCCCAGCGGGTCGCTGACGGCCACGCCGATGCGTCGTTCTCCCACGTCCAGGGCCATGCTGCGGGCAGGCTCAGCCATTGTCCTTAATCCAGCACCACTACATCAACGCGCAACGGCAGCCAGGGCAAGCGGCCCCAGCGTTGCGTCAACCAACTCGGTCCGTTTAGCGTCACCCAGGCCGGCTCGGCCAGGTGGGTGAGCGCGCCCACTGCCCGGCTGGCGTCAGCAGGAGTCATGCCACGTACCGCGTGGCGCAGGGCCGGCAGGTCTACCCGCGCCCGCGCCTGCCCCTGGCTCGCCACGCGGACCCACACGACCGGCTGCCCACCGTCCCAGACCACCCCCTCGCCTTCGTCGGCCGCAAAGCGCGTCGTCTCGGGCAGCAGCCGAAAGTCGGCCGGCGCCGCGCGGTTGAGGGCGCCCTGGGCGAGGGGGGCCACTTGCTGGGGGTCATAGCCCAGCCCATGCGCACGCAGGCGCAGGGTGAGGCCGGCGTA
>CAZFUK010000377.1:0-5520 GCA_964522005.1 uncultured Anaerolineales bacterium
CCGGCCGGGGCACGCTGCGTGGATTGACAGTCCTTACCAGCCAGCGTATGATTGGAGGTAATCACGCAGGGTAACCAATGGAGGTTAGACGTGCAACTAGAGGACTATTTTGAGCAGGATGGTCCACTTGAGATTCGCCTAAAGGGGCATCGTATTGGCATAGACAGGATACTCTTCGACTACAAGGATGGTCTCACCCCAGAGGAAATTGCGCTACGCTATCCTACTCTCTCGCTTGAAGAAGTCTATGCCACGATTACGTATTACTGGCGTAACCGGGACACCCTAGACCAATTCCTACGGGCTATCGAAGCCCATGAGGCGCGACTGTGGCATGAGCAGGAGGCCAACCCGCACCCGGCTGTCAAACGCCTGCGGGAGTTAGCCGAGGCACGTCGGGCGCTCGCCCTGGCTGAGCCTACCGTCACGACACCGTGACCGCACCGTCTTTTCTACTGGACGAACATTTACCTCACGCTCTCATCAGAGCATTACAGCAGGAAGTGGGCTGCATCCCATGACCAACTTCCAGCACATCTACACCCACCAGGCCGACCAGTACGACCGGCTTGTCGCCCGCGAAGACTACCAGGGCCAGATTCTCGCCGCCCTCCAACGCATTCGCCCGCTCGTGGGGCTGGACGTGGTCGAGTTCGGCGCGGGCACCGGGCGGCTCACGCGCCTCCTCGCCCCCCGGGTAGCCTCCATCCAGGCCTTCGACGCCTCGGCTGCCATGCTCCAGGTCGCGGGCCAGACATTGGAAGGCGCCGGCGGGGCTAAGTGGACGTTAGGCGTGGCGGACAACCGACGCCTCCCCGTCGGCGATGGCGTGGCCGACCTGGCGGTCGCCGGGTGGAGCTTCGGGCACACGGTCGGCTGGTATCCCGACACGTGGCGCGAGGAAATCGGTCAGATGCTGGCCGAGATGCGGCGGGTACTGCGGCCGGGTGGCACGGCGGTCATCCTGGAGACGCTGGGCACGGGGCGCGAGACGCCCCAGCCGCCCCACGCCGGCCTGGCCGCCTACTACCGGTGGTTGGAAGGCGACCTGGGCTTCCAGGCGACCTGGATTCGCACCGACTACGAGTTCGCCTCCCTAGCGGAGGCCGACGAGTTGACGCGGTTTTTCTTTGGCGACGAACTAGCCGACCGCGTCCGCCGCGAAGGATTGGTGCGCCTGCCCGAATGCACGGGCATCTGGTGGCGACACCTAACTTGACGGATTTCGCGCTACCGACGGTAGAGACACGATATACCCCGAGTACGGGGCACCTTATCGCGTCTCTACTTCTAGGCATACACACGGCTCCGCGATAGAGCCAGGAGGACACCGTGATTGACCTCAACTCGCTCCCCATGCGCGTCGCCATCGGCCAGTTCAACGAGCTGACCGAGGAACAACTCGTCTTCGCCGTCCAGATCGGCGTCCAGGATATTCTCCTCAACACGCCCAACTTGCCCGGCAACGAACGCTGGGAGTTTATGGACCTGCTCAACTGGCGCGCGAAGTGCGAGGAGCGCGGTCTGCGCCTCATCGCCCTGGAGAACGTGCCCGTCCGCTTCTACGACAAGATCATGCTCGGTCTGCCGGGCCGCGAGCGCCAGTTGGACTACATGCAGGAGACGGTGCGCAACATGGGCCGCGCCGGCATCCCCATCCTGGGCTACCACTGGATGCCCAACTCGGTCTGGCGCACGGCTCGCGAGACCCCGGTGCGCGGCGGCGCTATCTCCAACTCGTTCAAGCTGGACCTGGCGAAAAGCGCCCCCCTGACCCACGACCGCGTCTACTCCGAAGACGAGATGTGGGAGACCTACGACTGGTATCTGTCACGCATGCTGCCGGTGTGCGAGGAGTACGGCGTCCGTATGGCGCTGCACCCCGACGACCCGCCCGTGGCGACACTGGGCGGCGTGGCGCGGCTGTTCCGCAACTTCGAGAACTTCAAGCGCGCCATGGACCTGCACCCCAGCCCGATGCACGGCCTGGACTTCTGCCACGGCTGCTGGTCGGAGATGCGCGGCGGGGCAGGTGTGCTCGACGCGATTGACTACTTTGGGCGGGCAGGCCGCATCTTCTATATGCACCTGCGCGATGTCCAGGGCAGCGCCGAGGACTTCACCGAGTGCTTCATTGACGAGGGCAACAGTGACGTGTTTCTGGTCGTCAAGAAGCTCAGAGAGGTCGGCTTCCAGGGCTTCATCATTGACGACCATGTGCCGCACCTGATCAACGACTCGGCCTGGGGCCACCGTGGCCGTGCCTACGCGACCGGCTATATCAAGGGACTGGTGCGCGCGGTGCAGTCCATGTAAGCTAGCGGTGAGGGAGACGTTATGACAACGCTGGTTCAAGTGCCGATGGATCGTAAGCTAGTGGATGAAATGAAGCAGCTGACCACCATCGTGGGAATGAGTCTCGAAGACATGATGAATGATATGGCGCGTAAGTATTTGCGCGAGGTCCGGCGCAAGAAACTCGCACTGGAGCAAGAGCACTACGTCTCAATGCATAACGGCCTCAAGGAGCAATACTACGGTCAGCATGTAGCTATCTACAACGGTGAACTCGTTGACCATGATGATGACCTGGGCGCATTAGTCCATCGGGTTCGAGAGCGTTTTGGACATGCCCCCGTTCTGATTACCCAGGTGGAGGAAGACGCTATGCCAGTGTACACGACCCATAGTGCTCAAGTGGTAAGCGAGGGATGAGTAGCCGCTATGGTGGATGTCGGTCAGGTCAAGATAAAGACGCATTTTGGCGACAGCCACGTAGTCACCCAGTACACGGTAGCTATCCAGGTCCAAGAGACAAGTCTGCTGTGGATTTACGCGGTTGGTGACGATGAGGGCGATGAGGTAATTCTGGGCCGAGATGTGCTCAACAAACTGCCGCTGTTCCTGGACGGCCCCCAGCGCCAGACTCAGCTCTTGGACGAGGCAACGGCCAAACGGCTGCGGGCGCGACGCCCGCGCGCCTAAGGAGGATAGGTGAAAGCCCTGGTGTGGGAAGCGCCGCGTGTCATGGCGCTGCGTGAGCAACCGATACCCCAGCCGCAGGCGGATGAAGCCCTCGTCCGCGTGGCATACGCCGGCATCTGCGGCTCGGAGCTAAGCGGCTACCTGGGCCACAACGCCCTGCGCGTGCCGCCCCTGGTTATGGGCCACGAGTTCGCGGGCGAGATCGCTCAACTGGGGGACCGGGCGACTACAGTCAACCCGACGCTGGCCGAGGGGCAGACCGTCACCGTCAACCCGATGGCCTACTGCGGCGAGTGTGTCTACTGCACCGGGGGGCTGCCCCACCTGTGCCCGTCGCGGCGGCTCATTGGCGCGCATCGGCCGGGCGCCTATGCCGAGTACGTCGCCGTGCCCGCCCAACTCGTCTCCCCCTTGCCCCAGGGAATGTCGCTACGGACAGGGGCGCTGACCGAGCCGGTCGCCGTGGCGGTACGTATCGGGGAGATGGCTGGGCCGGTGGAGGGTGAGACCGTGTTGGTCATCGGCGCGGGGCCCATTGGCCTGTTGGCCTTGCAAGCCCTCCTGGCCCAGGGCGCGGAGCGGGTGTTTATCTCCGACCTGGACGCGGAGCGGCTGGCGATGGGCGCGGCGTTGGGCGCGGAGCCGCTGAACGCCCGCGAGACCGACGTGGTCAAGACCGTCCGCGCGGCGACGGGTGGGCGCGGCGTGGCCGTGACGGTGGATGCCGTGGGGGCATCAAGCGCACGGGGCCAGGCCATTGGCGCCACTCGCTCGGCGGGAACCGTGGTTCTGACGGGCCTGCACGAAGAGAGCGGCCCCATCCCTGCCGCCGATGTCATCCGCCGCGAGATCGTCCTGCGCGGCTGCTTCTGCTACACGCCGGCCAACTTTAGCGAGGCGGTGCGGCGGCTCGCGGCCGACGAGGTGCGGCTGGACCCGTGGATTGTCGAAGCGCCACTGGGTGACGGTGGCCCCTGGTTCGACCGGCTCATTGAAGCGCCCGGCGCGGTGGCGAAGGTGCTTCTGATTCCCTGAATGGGTTATTCCCGCCGCGCCCTGAGAGTAATCGAGACCTCGTAGAGCGGGTCGTGGGTGTCCAGTTCGGCGGGCGTGAGTTCCTCGGCGGCGATGCCCTGGAGAAAGGCCGTCGCCGCCAGGACGTTGCCGTGGCTTTCGACCGTGACGCCCGCGGGCGTGAAGACTTCCTCGAACAGCCGCCGCACGCCCCGCCCCGTGAAGCTCCAGTACCACGTCCAGTCGCCCTGGTCCTTCTGGCTGATGCCGGGGAAGGTCGCCAGCACGACGCTGCCCGGCTTGAGGATGCGGTGGAGGGTGCGCACGGCCAGGCGCGGCTCATAGACATACTGGAGCGTCTGCGTCAGGATGATGCAGTCGAAGGTGGCGGAGGGCACGTGGTCGGCGTGGGTCAGGTCCGCGACGATGGTGGCATGGGGATTGCCCTCCGTCACGTTGAGGACGTCGCTGACCTGGACCCGCTCGCCGCCAAAGCGTTCCGTATAGAAGCGGTCGCCCACCTCCAACACCCGCCCCTGGATGCAGGCGGCTTCGCGCTCCAGGAAGGTCTCGATGTAGTAGCGGTCAATGGGCCGACCCCGGTCACCGCCGAAGCAGTCGCTAATGGGGGTGAGGCGGCGCAGGTGGCCGAACTGAACCTGCCCGACAGGCGGGCGCTCGGCCTGGGGGGAGATGGCTGTGGTCATGGGGCAGTCTCCTGTTTAACGTCGTTGACGCTCCCCACGTTGACAGCAAGATGGAGACCAGACCCGGACCCGAATGGACTACACTCCGCGTTGCCGCCCCGCCGCGTTCCCACTATAATTTAGTCTACCGTCTGCACTCCGCCGCCCATTGCCGTCCCACCGACCCTACGGTCCAGCCTCCCCCAGGCCGTGGCCCGTCTAAGGATAACGAATTGTGAGCGCACCTACCCCCACCCTCGACACCATCCAGTCCATTGACGATATTCTGACCCTCTTCCGCCAGCACAGTTATGTCGCCGAGCGCGGGCTGGCGACGTCCATCTTCCTGGCCCTGCGCATGGGCCGGCCGCTGTTCCTGGAAGGCGAGGCAGGCGTCGGCAAGACCGAGGTCGCCAAGGTCCTGACCGACATCCTCCACGCCAACTTGATTCGCCTCCAGTGCTACGAAGGCCTGGATGTCAACAACGCCGTCTACGAATGGAACTACACGCGGCAGTTGCTCGAAATCCGCCTCCTGGAGGCAGCTGGCGTGCGGGACCAGCACGCCGCCCTCAAAGAGGTCTTCCACGAGGACTTCCTCATCCGCCGCCCGCTGCTCCAGGCGATTGACTATAAGGACGGCCCGCCGCCGGTCCTGCTGATTGACGAGTTGGACCGCGCCGACGAGGAGTTTGAGGCCTTCCTGCTGGAACTGCTGTCCGACTTCCAGATCACCATCCCGGAACTGGGCACCATCCGCGCGCCGCGCCCGCCCGTCGTCGTGCTGACCTCCAACCGCACGCGCGAAATCCACGACGCTCTCAAGCGCCGCTGC
>CAZFUK010000378.1:0-5512 GCA_964522005.1 uncultured Anaerolineales bacterium
GGCTGAAGGTCTTGCCGGCGCTAGACACGGTCAGCGTGCGCTCCCACATGCCGGGCAGGGTGGCGATGGAGATGTGCTCCACGCCGTCAAAGGTGAGGTACTCGTAGACCTCGTCGCTGAGGACCAGGCAGTTCCAGCGCTGGCAGAGGCCGGCGATGTGCTCCAGTTCGGCGCGGGTGTAGACCTTGCCGGTCGGGTTGTGGGGGGTGTTGACCAGGACAAGCTTGGTGCGCGGGCTGAAGGCGGCTTCCAGTTCGGCCGGGTCGTACCACCACTGGGCGTGGGCGGCGTCGGGCTGACGTAGCGGGACGTAGCGGGGGACGCCGCCCGCGAAGGTGATGGACGGCACATAGGAGTCGTAGAACGGCTCGAAGACAATCACCTCGTCGCCGGGGTCAATCAGGCCCAGCACGGTGGCGAAGACCGCCTCGGTCGCGCCGGAGGTGACGGCGATCTCGCGGTCGGGGTCGAGGAGGCGGCCCAGGCGCGGGCCGTAGTGGGCGGCCAGGGCCTGGCGCAGCGGCGTCGCGCCGTGGGAAATGGCGTACTGGTTGACGTCGCTGGCGATGGCGTCCTCGGCCGCCTGCTTGACCCAGTCGGGGCCGGGGAAGTCGGGGAAGCCCTGGCCCAGGTTGACCGCGCCGTGCTTGACGGCCAGCGCGCTCATCTCGGAGAAGACCGACGTGCCGGTCCCGGCCAGGCGGCGGGCCAGCGGACTTGCGAGGGCGTTCATAGACCTCCGAACAAGGACGGAAGACGGAGGACGAAGGACGAACGACGGAGGACCGAAGACCAGTGGCTAGTCGTCCGTCGTCCGTCGTCCGTCGTCCGGCTCAGGGGGGGCGGGCCAGGGCAGGTTGCCTTCCAGGACGCGGCCGGCGCGCAGCAGCAGGGCTTCGTTCCACCAGGCGGCGACGAGTTGGACGCCGACGGGCAGCCCCTCCTCGCTCATGCCGCTGGGCAGGGCCAGGACGGGCAGGCCGGTGAAGTTGAAGGGGCGGGTGAAGCGGGCGATGGCCTCGCGGCTGCTCACCGTGACGCCGTTGACCTCGACCTTGCTGACGCCCATGGCCGGGGCGGGGATGCCGGTGGCCGGGGCCACGAACAGGTCCACCTCGTCAAACAACTGCTGGAAGTCGCGCACCAGGAAAGAGCGCAGCCGCACGGCGTGGCCGTAGTCTATGCCGCGCACGTCGAAGCCCAGTTGCAGGCGCGAGCCAACGTCCGGGCGGAACTCGTCCAGCCGCGTACGCAGCCGCTCCTCGTGGTAGCCCGTCGCCTCGGCGTTGAGGATGTCCAGGGCGGCCTTGTTGGCGTCGGCCAGGAGGGGCAGCGAGACCTCGACAATGTCGGCCCCGGCGTGGCGCAGCGTCTCCAGCGTGGCCTGGACGCCGGCCAGGACATCGGGGTGGGCGCCGGTCAGCGACCAGGCCGGGTCCACCGCCACTTTGAGGGCGCGGACGCCCCGGTCCAGGTCGGCGGTGAAGATGGGCACCGGCTGCTGGACGGTGGTGGGGTCGAGCGGGTCGTAGCCGGCCATAGCCTGGAGCATGACGCCGGCGTCGTAGACCGAGCGGGTCATGGGGCCAGGGTGGTCGAGGGAGTAGGACAGGGGAATCAGGCCACGGGTCGGGATGCGCCCGTAGGTGGGCTTGAGGCCGACGATGCCGCACAGGGCGGCGGGGATGCGGATGGAGCCGCCGGTGTCGGACCCGGTGGCCGCCGCGCACAGCCCGGCCGCCACGGCCGCGCCGCTGCCGCCCGACGAGCCGCCGGGGACGCGGGCGGGGTCCCAGGGGTTGCGGGTCGGGCCGAAGTGGGAGCTTTCGCCCGTCACGCCGTAGGCAACCTCGTGCATGTTGAGCTTGCCCAGGATAACGGCGCCCGCCGCGCGGAGGCGCGCGACACTGGGCGCGTCCTCCGCCGGGATATTGTCGAGGAACAGCCTGGAGCCGGCCGTGGTCGGCACGCCCGCCATATCGTACAGGTCTTTGAGGGCGATGGGCACGCCGTGCAGCGGCCCCCGGTAGTGGCCGGCGTGGATGGCGGCCTCGGCGGCGCGCGCTTCGGCCAGGGCCGACTCGGCGGTGACGAGGCAGTAGGCGTTGAGGTCCGGGTTGCGCGCCTCGACCCGGTCGAGATAGGCCTGCGTAATCTCGACGGGCGAGACGTCGCCCCCCGCCAGGCGGGGGGCCAGGTGTTCAATGGAGAGACGGGTTAGTTCGCTCACCGCACTTGAAATTCCTTGGTCTCGTTGATCTCGATGTCGCCTTCGAGATAGATGTCAATCCACCACGAGTGGGTGGCGTTGACGCCGTCGTAGCTGGGCTGGGCGTCTTCGGGGATGACGAAGGAGCCGGAGAACGAGCGGGTCTCGCCCGCTTTGAGCGCCAGCCCCTCGGCCAGGACGAGTTCCTCGGAGTAGGTCGTGCTCTCCACCCACTCCTCTTCGTCCTCCGTGTCCTCGTCGCCCTCGGCCTCGTCCGCGCCGCCGTTGAACGACACGCTCACCAGGTTGCCCTCGGTTCCGGTGTCCTCGTCCTCGTCCTCAAACTCGTCCTCGTCGTCGTAGTCCTCGTCACCCGTGGGGTAGGGATCCACCTCTTCCACCGCCACCAGCCCGGCGACGAGGTCGCTGCGGTTGAGGCGGTCCTGGGCGGTGACGGTCACGTTGAACGAGACGGTCGCGCCCGGGGCAAACTGCTCCCCTTCAATGGTCAGGTCAATGCGAGCTGGAGTCTGGGATGCCATCGTACTCTCCTTAAGCTGGATTTGTCATCCGTGTGTTACGGTTGAACCGTGATAGTGCCCACGTCGACCATGTCGCGCCCGTCGGCCAGGCGCAGGCGCGCGCCCGTGGCCGGGTCGTACAGCCCCACCCGCAGGCTCAGGACGCCGCTCAGCGCCGGGGGGAGCAGCAGGCCGTGGTAGTCGGTGACGGCCTTGCCCGGCGTCCAGCGCGAGGTCGGGCGGCTTCCGCCACGCGGCGGGCCATCGTGCTGGGCGACCAGCCGGCCGGCGGCGTCGTAGAGGTGGACGAAGACGGTATAGTCGTGGTCTAGCTCCCGCCCGGTCTGCCACTTCAGGTCAACGGTCACGCCGTCGGCCGCTCGGAGCGAGGCCGGGTAACTCGCCTGGGCCAGGGTGATGCCCACCGGCCAGACGGCGGCGGGCGAGGCCTCGGCGCGGGGGTCGCTCCCCGTCAGGTAGAGCGACATGAGCGTGTCGCCGCGCCACTCGGCGCGCACGGGATACAGGTGGCCGTCGAGCCACTCCTTGAGCTGGGCGTTGCCCGCCACGGCGCCCTTGTAGAGCAGCGACCACACGCGGCGGGGCGTGGCCGTCGCGGCCTGGAGCCGGGCCTCCGCCCTCGGCCAGGCCTCTGTCACCGGGTCCCACCGCTGGGCATAGGTCCAGGGCGGGTCGCCGGGCCGGCGGTAGACGTCATACGCCCCGGCTAGACTGAGCAGGTTGAATACCACCACATCGTCGGCCCGCGCCCCGGCGGCGCGCAGGGCCTGGGCGTCGGCCGAGGGGTCGAAGTCGCCGCTGCGCTCCAGCCCCTTGGCGTAGACCTGCCCGCCCCACAGCGGCCAGAGCGCCATCGCCAGCACCAGCAGCCCCGCCCCTAGCCCCAGCCGCCGCGACCGGGCGGCCAGGCCGGCCACGGCATAGGCCAGGCCCAGGGCGATGAAGGGGCTGGCGGCGATGGTATAGCGGGCGGCGAACATGTGCGCCTGCGTGCCCAGGGCGACGCCGAGCAGGGTCAGGGCGACGGCCAGGGCGGGGAGGACCAGGAAGACTAAAGACTGATGATTAATGATTGCCCCCGCCAGGACGACCAGCGCCACGGCCCAGACGGCGGCCCAGCCCGGCCCGTAGGCGAAGACGACGGCGTACAGCCCGGCGGCCAGCAGGTCGCCCAGGTGGGCCAGCCGCACCGCGCCCTCCGTCCGCTCGGCGACGCGCTCCGTCACCGGCCCGACGGCGTAGAGCAGCCAGGGCAGGTAGGCCAGCGCCACCGCCCCCGTCGCCAGCGCCAGCCGCGCCAGCCCGCGCCGGCCGGTCAGCGTGCCCCACAGGGGGCGACTGCGGGCGAGGGCGTAGAGGCCCAACGCGGCCAGGGCCAGCGCGCTATAGTAAAACGAGTAGAGCGCGACGAGCGCGCCGACGGCCCAGCCGAGCAGCGCGGGCGGGCGGGCGGGCCGGTCCGGGTCCACGCTCCTGAGCAGGCCCCACACGGCCAGCAGGACGCCGCTGACGCACAGGGCGTACATGCGGGCCACCTGGGCATAGTAGACCAGGAGGGGGGCGACGGCGACATAGCCGGCCGCCAGCCACCCGACGCCCTCCGCGAAGCGGCTCCGCCCCCCGATCCACGCCCGCGCGGCCTGGTAGGCCAGGGGCACGGCAAGCACGCCGACCAGCAGCGAGAGGTAGCGGACGGCGAACTCGCTGTGGCCCAGGGCCAGCCAGCCCCGCAGGAGCAGGTAGTAGCCGGGCGGGTGGACATCCGCCGCCGTCAGGTAGGCGAGGTCGCCGGGGGGAAGCTGACTGATGGCCACGCTCCATCCCTCATCCCAGGCCAATGGCGGCGACTGTAAACTGTAGACGCGCAGGGCGAAGGCCAGCAGAATCAGGGCCGGCCAGCGAAGCATAGATGTCCTCACACGGAGGATTATAGCACGGAACGGTTTGACACGCTACTGGACGCGGCTATAATCCTGGGATACGGAGGTACTGCATGCCCGGCCTCACCGACCCCCGCGAAGTGGCCCAACTCCCCCTGTTCCGTGACCTGACCCGTGAGCAACTCGCCTGGATCAACGAGCGGCTGCGGCGGACGGCCTACCCCGCCAACACGACCGTCTTCTCGGTGGAGCAGCCCGCCGAGGTGGTCTACATCGTCTATAGCGGCACGACGCGCATCCACGTCGAGCAGATGAGCGGCAGCGATGTCATCATTGACATCAGCGGCCCCGGCGACGTGATGGGCGAGATGGCCGTCATCGAGGGCGTGGGCCGCTCGGCCAGCGCGCTGACCCTGGAGGAGTCGGTCCTGCTGTGGATGGACCGCGCCTCGTTCATGGAGGCGCTGCGGACCATGCCCACCGTGTCCATCAACCTCATCCGCATCCTGTCCAACCGGCTGCGCCTCGCCAACGAGCGCATCCAGGCCTTCGCCGCGCTCAACGTGGACGGCCGCGTCGCCCGCCACATCCTGGCCTACGCCCGCAAGTACGGCAAGAGCCAGCCCAACGGCGACCTGCTCATCCCCATCCGCCTGACCCAGAGCGACGTGGCCGAACTGGTCGGCTCGACGCGCGAGAGTGTCAACAAGATCATGTCGTATCTGCGCCGCCGCAAGCTCATCTCCATTGACCGCGACTACCGCATCACCTTCCACGACCCTGCCGGCCTGGAACGCCTGGCGCAGTAGGGAGACAGAGAGCGTTTCGACTGTCACCCTGAGCGAAGCGAAGGGTCTCGCTTCTCGTCAGGCGAGATGCTT
>CAZFUK010000379.1:0-5504 GCA_964522005.1 uncultured Anaerolineales bacterium
CCTTGAATACGACCGGCTTCTTTGAGGATTTCTTCGACGGTCAGCGGGAAGTCGTCGCCGTTTTCTGGCAGGTCGTCAACCAGCGGCTGGCGACCGCGCGCCTCAGTGCCTGACGCCAGGCTCGATACCTTCTCTCTGGACACGGACGAACACAGACCGACACAGACAGTTTCATTCTGTGCTGGTCTGTGTTTGTCCGTGTCCTATCATCCTCTACTTCGCCCACTCCATCGGCGCGGGCGGCGTGAAGGTGGACTGAATGGTCACCGGCTGGTGCGTCTGCATTGACTCGGCGGCTGCCACCAGGATTTCGGTCACATGCGCCGCGTGCTCGCCCGTGGAGCGATGCGGCCGGCCCTCGGCCAGCGCATCAGCAATCTCGGCCACGTTCAGCCCCCAGCGCACGCCGGGGAACGGCTCCTTGACCGGCTGAACCGCCTCATACTCCTTAGCAAACTCCGCGAAACGCAACTCCCCATTGAACTCGTGCCAACTGCCAAGCGTCAAGGACCCGGCGTCGCCGTGGAACTCCATCCCCCGCTGGCTGGCCTTGTTGAGGACATAGAAGTTGGTCGTCAGGCGGCCCAGTGTGCCGTCGGCGAACTCGATCATGGTCACCGCGAAGTCGGGCGTCGTGACGGTGAACGGCTCGCCGCGCTTGGTGACGCGGTTGGGGTAAATGACGCGGCCATACGACTGGACCAGGCGGGCCGGGCCGAACAGGGCGGTCATAAGCATGAGCGGGTAGACGCCCACATCGAACATCGGGCCGACGTCGTAGAACGGCGCGGGCGCGGGGTGCCACGTCTCGATGCGGCCCCAGTTGACCTCGGCGTAGGCCACGCGCACCTTCCCCAACTTGCCGTCGCGGATCATCTTCATGGCCGTCTGCTGCGCCTCACCCAGGAAGGTGAAGGGCGTGCCGCCCAGCCGCAGCCCGCGCGAGTCGGCCAGCTCGACCAGTTCCCGCGCCTGCTCGACGGTCAGCGCCAACGGCTTCTCGCTGACGACGTGCTTGCCCGCTTCCAGCGCTTGCCTGGTGACGGCGTAGTGGGCGTGGTGGATGGTCAGGTTGACCACGAGGTCTACGTTCGGATCGGCCAGCAGGGCCTCGTAGGTCGGGTAGATCTGGCCGCCGTACTTGGCGCTGAGGGCCTCGGCGCGGCTCAGGTCCAGGTCGGTCATGCCGACCAGGTCCAGTTGGGGGAAGGTCACCAGGTTGCGGGCATACGGCTCGGCGATGTTGCCGCAGCCGACAATGGCGATTCTCAGTTTGTCGTTCATTGGAAAGGTGTCTCCTACTCTGGAGACCTGACAGGTTTCTAAAAACCTGTCAGGTCTGACTTTACTTACGCCAGCCAGCCCTGGACGAGGCGCAGGCCCTCGGCGCAGTCGGCTTCGGGATTGTAGTGTTCGGGTTCGTGCTCGATACTGATAGTTCCCTGGTAGCCCCGGCACTTGAGAGTGCGGACGCAGCCCTCGATGGGCACAACGCCCTTGCCAAAGCCGCACGTGTCGGGCGCGCCCGGCGCGAGGACGTCCTTGAGGTGGACGTTGACGAGGACCGGGAAGAGTTCTTCAAGCGCCTTGGCGGCGTCGTAGCCCTGCGTGCCGAACCAGCCGGTATCCACACACGCGCCCAACAGGCCGCCGGCCGGGTCGCCAATCTTGTCCAGCAACTCCTGGGGGTTCTTTTCAGGGTGGTTCTCCAGACCGAGGGTCAGCCCGTTGTCGCGGAGCGTGTTCACCACAAAGTCGCGGTCCTTTTGGAGGACGGAGGTCGAGCCGCCGAGAATCGGGCAGTCCAGCGCCGTGGCGATCTTGCACGTCGAGGTGAACTCTTCGGGGGTCGAGCCGAACCAGCCCACCAGGCTGACGACGGGGAAGCGGTACTTGGCGAGTAGGTCCCTGGCGATGGCGATGTGGTCAGGCGTGGCCCAGGGGTAGTTGATCTGCGACAGCCACAGGTCAATCGCCTCGAAGCCCAGGCCCTGGATACGGGCAAGCATCTCGTCAAAGCGTTCCCCGAACGTCTCGACGGGGCGGAAGTGCTCGTTGGCCGCTTTGTCGCCCTGGCCCCAGCCGCGCGGCATGTGGTAGTCGAGTTGGCGGGCGACATAATTGGCGGTGTTAAATGAGATGGTGTTCATTGTCTCCTCTATCCCTAATCTTTAGTCATTGGTCTTCGGTTCTGGTCCTCGGTCCTTCGTCCTCGGTCCTCCGTCATGCCTTGACCGTGATTAACGCTTCAGCTTGCTGCCCTAGCGGCTCCCCCTGGACGCTGACATCCACCGCGACGCGCTGCCGAACACCGGCTGTCACCGGTATGACGTGGAAGACGACCGTCGCTGTCGCGCCGGCCGCCAGGTCGAGGTGGATTAGCTCTTCGCTGACTAGCCAACTGGCCGGCGCGGCGAGTTGAAGGTCCAGGGCGGCCGGCGCGGGGCGCGGGTTGTGCACGGTCACGCGCAAGGGGACCGTCTCGCCCACTCTCGTCTCGACCTGGTAGGGCTGGACCGTGGCGGCGAAGCCCTCTGGCCCTAGAGCCTGCGCCGCATCGGGCAGCAAGGCGGCGTGCAGCCGTTCGACCGCTGCCCCTTGCGCGTCCAGGTGGTCGAAGAGGTCAGGCTCGACCCTTGAGGGCGGAAAGTGACCCATCAGCACCAGGTCGGGCGCGAGGCGGCGGTACAGGGCGGCGCTGTGGCGGTAGTCCGACGGCTCGAAGCCGTTGTGGTAGACGTAGTTCAGGAAGCGGCTGCCCTCGCCCTGGTACTGGTCGCCGGTGATGAGCACGCGCTGGCCGTCCACTTCCAGGCTGATGCCCACAGCGTAGTGGGTGTGGCCGGGTAACGGGTACAGGGTGAACTCGTACTCCTCCCAGTGGATGGGCTGTCCAACGGGCAGCACGCGGTCCACCGGAATCGGGTCGAACCACAGACACGGCAGATTGTAGTCGGCGGGGCGCTCCAGGATGGGCGCGAACGTCTCGGCGGCCCAGACTTCGGCCCCTTCGACCTCGCGCAGCAGGTTGGCGCCCGCCACGTGATCGTCGTGGCAGTGGGTTGGCACCACGGCGTCAAAATGCTCCACGCCGAACTGCCCCTTGAGGGCGGGCAGGGTGTAGAGCCACGGCCGACGGCTGGCGCGGTCGCTACCGGCGGCGATGGCCGGGCCGGGCACGAAGTCGTAGCCGAAGTCGAACAGCAGCGCCTTCCCGCTCTCCGAGAGCAAAGCATAGCTGTAGGCGATGCTGGTGCGGTTCCAGAGCAGGTGCGGCGTCACCGGGATGTACGGCTCGGCGTGGAACTGGAACAGGCGGGGGTTCTGGCCGCGCACGCGCATCAACTCGGTCAGCCGCTCGACCGTCAGGTCAATGGCGGCGTCCACATCGGTGATGGGGTCGCCGTGGGAGGGCAGCAGGAGGTCGGGGCGGCGGGCTTTGAGGTCCAGCAGCGACAACACGGTCGCCACCAGCCCCTCGCCGCTGTTGTAGGTCCACTGGGTGGCGGCCAGCGACCAGACCTGGCCCGGACCCGCGATGAGGTCGCCAGTGAAGGCGACGCGCCGGGCGTCTATGTCGGCCAGCAGCGAGATCGAGCCGGTGGTGTGGCCCGGGGTCGGGACCACCTCGAACCGCTGCCCGCCCACCGTGTAAGCCCCGTAGTCGCGGAGGACATCGGCCACCGGGACCGGCTCCAACAGCGAGAAGCGGTCCTGGCGCATGTTGTAGTCCAGGTAGACCTCGCGCCGCTGCCAGTGGGCGTCCACGGCGTCGAACAGGGCGCGCTCGGTCTCTGGAACCCAAACCTGGGCGCCCTGCTCGACCGCACGGGGGAGACCCTGGCCCTGGTCACGGTGGTGGTGCGTCATCAGGACATCGGTCAGGGGGCCGAGATACGCCGCCTCGTCCAGCACGCGGCCCGCGCCAAAGTCAACCGTGACATAACCATCGTCTGACCTGACGACGTAGACGGCGCAGGTGTCGTCCGCGCGGGCCAGGTGGGGGGATAACCATCTCATGACGCTACCTCCAGGCGAATGGTCGCCAGGCCCCAGGCTGAGATGGGCACCCGGAGCGTTCCGTCCGGCTCGATGGCGAGTTCACCCATCGGTCGCTCCAATAGGTCGGTAGCCCAGGCGCGGGTAATAGGCCGCCCCGGCAGCCGCACCGCCGCCGTCGCGTCCACGCCCGCCGTCTCTTGCAGCCGCAGGACCACGCCGGGCGCATGTCGCGCCGCCTTGAGCGTGGTGACGACAACCGCCTCAGGCGTGACCTCGGCCAGGCGGCCGCCGGCCGGGTCGGCGTAGGGCGGGTCGGGCCGGCGAAACTCCTGCAAGCTCACCCGGTGGGCATACAGCGGGCGGCGCGACTCCCAGCCCAGGCGATAGGCGGCGTCGGGCGCGATGGCCTGGCCGCTCGTCAGGCGGTAGCGGAACGTCAGGCGGCCGCTCTGGACCGGCTTGTAGTTGGTGGACCAGTAGTTGTTGAGAACATATGAGAACACCCGGCCGCCCGACAGGTCCAGGTCTTTGGGCCAGCGGCCCTGGACACGGTCGCCGACACAGAACAGCGGCACGTCGGGCGAGGCGAGCGCGACGTGGGCATCAGCGCCTTCGACGCGAACCCCTGTCTGCAAGGGCAGCCATTCCAGGCACGCGCCGGGCAGGTGGTCGCGCTGCCAGTCCACCCAGCCGAGTTGCGAGTCGGACAGGACCCTGGCCCCGGGCAGCGCCAGGGGGAAGGCGATATAGACCGCCTCTTTGGCGCGCTGCTCGGTCTTGTCCAGCGTGTAGCGAACATCCACGACACGGTCCGGCCCTAGTGTCCACTCGACGGTCAGGCGGCCGGCGGCGGTCAGGCCCGTCATCCCCAGTTGCGACCCCCAGGCCCACGTCTCGGTGGTCCAGTCCTCCAGCGTGAAGTCACCCAGCTCGGCCGCCTGGCCGGGCGGCCAGCTCGAGCGGTTGCTCTCCAGCCGCGTCCCGGCCCCGCCCAGGACATAGACGGCCTGGCCGAAGCCCCAGCGGTCCGCGCCGTCCACCAACTCGCGTCCGAGGGCCTTGTCGATCCAACTCACGGCGCAGCCCCGCGCGGGGTCGAACACCAGGCGGTAGTGGGCGTTTTCGAGGGTGGGGAGATGACCTAACCCCCCGGCCCCCTTCCCTAGCAGGGAAGGGGGAGGTTCGGGCGAGGAGACCTCGCCCCTACCCGGCCCCCCTCCCCTCCGAGGGGAGGGGACGGGGGAGAGGTCGGTTTGCAGGTCATACCGCCGATAGCTCAGGCCCGGCACGACGGCGGCCCACAGTTCGACCCACTGCTGGGTGTTCAGGCGGCGCACGACGCGCTGCGGGGCGGGTTGGCCTGTCGCCGGGTCGAGGACCCTCTCATCGAGGGCCGTCTCGACGAGGACGGAGCCGGACACGGTCCCGCTATGCGGGTTGAAGACGACGACCTCGCGGCCGGCTGTGCCCAGTTCCAGGGTGTGGCGCGTGACCGCGCTGTG
>CAZFUK010000380.1:0-5467 GCA_964522005.1 uncultured Anaerolineales bacterium
CATGGACGAGCCGCTCAGCAACCTCGACGCGCTGCTGCGCCTCCAGGCCCGCGCCGAACTCAAGCGGCTGCTCCAGGAGGTCCAGACCACGATGGTCTACGTGACCCACGACCAGGTCGAGGCGCTGAGCATGGGCGACCGCATCGCGGTCATGCAGCAGGGGGAAATCGTCCAGGTGGACCAGCCCACCCGCGTCTACGACGACCCCATGAATACCTTCGTCGGCGGCTTCATCGGCAGCCCACCCATGAACTTCCTCAAGGGGTCGCTGCGGGGGGCGAACGGCGCGTCAGCGGTCTCGATAGGCGGCCAGACGCTCCAGGTGCCGCTGCGGCTGACCACGCCGCCCCAGGGCGACGTGCTGCTCGGCATCCGCGCCGAGAACATCGAAGCCTACCGCCAGCCGACGCCGGGCAGCCTGCCCGCGCGCGTCCTGGTGGTGGAGCCGCTGGGGTCGCACCTGCTGCTGACGGTCCAGGTGGGCGAGGAGGTGGCGAAGGTGGCGACGCGAACGGATTTCCCCGTCGCCCACGACGAGACGATTTACCTCCAGCCGGAGCCGGGCAAGATTCGCCTCTACGACTCGCAAACGAAACTTTTGCTGGGAGCGTCAGTGTGAGGAGTTAGAGGTCCTCTGTTGAAAACACGTCTCGACTGTCATGCTGAGCGAAGCGACCTGTGCCCTGTACTCAGGGTAAGCATCTCGCCCAGTTGAGCGAGACCCTTCACTTCGTTCAGGGTGACAGTCGAAATAGTTTTTGTAGCAGAGCAAGTTGGAGCTTGTATGAGAAGAGTAGCAGAGGTCAAGGCATTGGATGGCTACCAGTTGTGGCTGCGGTACGAAGACGGCGTCGAGGGTGTCGTGGACCTGTCGGACCACGTTGGCAAAGGGGTCTTCGCCGCCTGGGAAGACCCGCGGGAATTTGCCAAGGCCCATATCGGTCCGAGTGGCGAAATCGCGTGGAATGAGCAGCTTGATATGGACTCGGATGCACTGTATCTGAGGCTAACGGGCAAGAAACCTGAAGACATCTTCCCCGGGCTGCATAAACTGGCTGCGTCAGGCTGAGGCAAGCATTCGGAAGTGACATATCCGAACCACAAACTGCTTTAACTGCCGCTCTGAGCGAAGCGAAGAGCCGCGCCTTTGCCGGTCGAGATGCTGAGCCGAAGGCTCAGCATGACACTCTAACCCTTCGCATCCTATGAACACTAACCCTGAACCCTACGGCATTCGTCACGCCCTGAACGAACTGGCGGCCATCTTCGAGGCGCAGTGGACCAACGGGCTGCTGCCCCAGATTCGCTTTGTACCGGGCCAGACGGGCTACCGTCCTGACGCGGCCGACTGGGGCGTGACGCCTGAGATCGCGGGGCAGAGCCGCGTCACCACGTCGGGCATCACCCAGCCGCCCATCATGGGCCGCTGCGCTGAACTCGTCTTCCGCCGTCTGGCCGACCCGACCCCCTACCGCCACGAGTTCATGGCCCTGGCGGACGGGGCCGAACGCTTCCACGACTTCCTGCTGGCCGAGCGCGACCCGTTTGATGAGGGGCTGGTGGTCTGCCTGCACCCCTGGGAAACCGGGACCGACAACAGCCCGGCCTTTGAGCCGCTGCTCCAGGCCACCCGCCGTTTCCTGGACGAGCGCCACATTCCCATTGACACCTTTGGCCGCGCCGATACCGTCCACGTGCGCGCCGAACACCGTCCGACCGCCCGCGACTACACCGCCTACTTTGGCCTGCTCGCCCTGTTCAAGCAATACCACTACGACCAGGCCCAGATCGCCGCCAACTCCCCCTTCCTGCTCCAGGACGTCTTGTTCAACGCGACGCTGGCCGACTCGCTGGCCGGCCTGGCCGACCTGGAGGACGACCTGGCGCGGCTGGCCGACAACCCGGCGGAAGCCACGTCCCTGCGAGACCGCGCCCGTCAGAACCGCGAGCGCCGCGACCGGCTGGCTGAGGCCATGCGCGCTCTGCTGTGGTCCGACGCCGACGGCCTGTTCTGCGCCCGCGACGCCCGACGCGGTGAACTGCTCCCCGTGCCGACGGTCTCGTCGTTTATGCCCCTGCTCAGCGGCGTCGCCACCCCACACCAGGCTCAGCGCCTCCTGGACCATCTGCGCGACCCGGCGCGGTTTGCGACGGCCTTCCCGGTGCCATCGACGGCGTTGGACCACGCGGCCTTCGACCCGCTGCGCTACTGGGCCGGGCCCAGTTGGCCCGTGCCCAACTGGTTCCTGGTGCGCGCTTTAATGGACCACGACCCGGCCCTGGCCGCCCATCTCCGTGAACGTACCCTGACCATGATCGCCGAGGGCGAAGGCGCCCCGGCGCGTTGGCGAGCGCGCGCTGAGGGGGTCATGCAGCTCAACAGCGTCGGCCGCCGCACCACGACGCCCTCGCGCGGCCAATACCAGCATGCCTGGCTGTGGGACAGCGCCGTCGCCGCCGTCGGCTGGGCGCACATTGACCGTCAACCCGAGCCGCTCGACCCGGCCAGCGACGGCCCGCTGTTCTGGGAGTACTACCACCCCCAGACGGGCGTACCGCTCGGCGCGCAACTCATGACCTGGACGGCGGCGGTCTATCTCGACCTGCTCGACTCACCGGCGACAACAGCCCTATGACCCCACCCACGCACCCATCCGAACCACCCTTCGCCCCTGCCTGGCTCATTGAGGGCGCGCGGGAGGTCCTGCGCCGCAACCTCGTCGCCACGCGGGACGGGCACCGCTACATTCGCCCCGCGCCCATGACCTACGAGCATCAGTGGCTGTGGGACTCGTGCTTCCACGCGGTGGTCAACACCCACCTGGACCCCGCGCTGGCCCAGGCTGAACTCGAAGCCCTGGTCAGCCGGCCGGTGGCCGAGGGGCCGGACCAGGGCATGCTCCCCCACATGATCTACTGGTCGGGTGGCGGCGCTGAGCTGTGGGGGCGCGACGACCGTAGCACCATCACCCAGCCGCCGGTCATCGCCTACGCCGTCGAGCGGGTCTATCAGGTGACCCACGACGACGCCTTTGTCCGCCGTGTCTACCCCGCCCTGCGGGCCTATCACGACTGGTGGGTCCGCCGCCGCGACCCAGACGGCGATGGGCTGGTGACGCTGATCCACCCCTGGGAGACGGGCTGGGACGCGGCGCCCGCCTGGGACCCCTTGCTCGGCCTGGCCTCGCCCGCTGACGCCGAGAGCCGCGCCGCTCGCATGGCCCTCGTGCCTCGCCTCGCCGCCCTGGACTACGCCGTCGAGGCGGTCCAGGCGGCCGGGCTGTTCAACGTCGAGACGTGTGACCTGAACGCCCTTTATCTCAGGAGCCTGGATGCGATGACGCGGTTGGCCGCCCTGGCCGCGCCCGATGATGTAGCGACGTTCCAGGCGCGGCGGGCGCAGACGGCCCAGGCCATGCAGGCCAAACTGTGGGACGAGCGGCTAGGGGTCTACGTGGACCTGGCGGGGGCCGACGAGACGCCCCTGCCGCCCGGCGGGGCGGCCGCCTTTGTCCCGCTGTTCGCGGGCCTGCCCACGGCGGAGCAGGCGGCGCGGCTGGTAGGACACCTCAGCGACCCCACCCAGTTCTGGCCGGCCTACCCCGTGCCCACCGTCGCGCTGACCCACCCGGAGTTCGCGCCCGACCGCTACTGGCGCGGCTCCTGCTGGCCGCACCTCAACTGGATGCTCGCCCTGGGCCTGAGGCGCTACGGCTACACGACCCTAGCCGACGAGTTGACAGGGCGGAGCGTGGCTCTCGTACAGGGGAGCGGCTTCTGGGAGTACTACAACCCCCTCAGCGGCGTCGGCCTCGGCGCGACGCCCCAGTCCTGGACCACCCTAGTGCTGGATATGCTGGCGGCGCAGAGGGATTAGACAGGATACAACAGCCGCTCACTCTATACTCCCATATGAATTCTCCACCTTAGAGGCTGAATCCTCCACGCGATTCGCCTCCCAGAGACGTATGATAGGCTATAGGTCTCCACCCCTGATGTTGGAGTGATAAGGAGGTCCCCATGCGCCTATCCGCCTCCCAGCGCGTGCAGTTGGAGGCATTCAAGCACGTCTCGTTTGAGCCGACCGAGCGCAAGCTCTACGGTCACGATATCGCGTCCATCCCTAACCTTGTTCGTCCCCTCATTGGCAATACCGTCCCCGATGCTGTCGTACAACCGGAAAGTGAAGCGGACCTGGTGCGCTTGGCCGAGTGGGCCGCCGCCGCTCGCGTGCCCCTGACGCCGCGCGGCAAGGCCTCGTCTGGCTACGGCGGCGCGGTCCCGGCGCGGCAGGGCGTGGTGGTGGACTTCTACCGCCTCAAGAACGTCCTGGCGGTAGACCCGGCGGGCTACACCGTCACCGTCCAGCCGGGCATCACCTGGGAGCAGTTGGACCACCACCTCAAGCCCTATGGCCTGACGCTGCGCCTCTACCCGACCAGCTATCCGTCGTCCACCGTCGGCGGCTGGCTGGCCCAGGGCGGCGCAGGCATCGGCAGCTATCAGTATGGCTACTTCGCCGACAACGTGCTCAGCGCGCGCGTGGTCCTGCCCACGGGCGAGGTGCGCGAGTTCAGCGGCGGCCAGCTTGACCTGGTCGCCGACGCCGAGGGCATCACCGGCCTGATCAGTCAGGTGACACTGCGCGTGCAGCCCCTCGAAGCGGTGGACGTGGTGGCGCTGGCGGTCAAGACCCCGACGGAGTTCCAGGCGTTGGTCCAGAGTATGGTGGAAGCGCGCCTGCCCATCTGGTCCATGCTGTTCATCAACCCGCGCATGGCGCAGCTCAAGAACCAGGCGCCCGTCCTGGAACACGGCGGCCACGCTGAGCGCGTTGAGTTGCCGGAAGCCTACCTGCTGACGCTGGCCTTCCGCCAGAGCGACGGGGCCGTGGTGCGCGCCCTGCTGCCCGACCTGGCGGCGAAGCACGGCGCCCACTGGCTGCCCCAGGCGGTGGCCGACCACGAGTGGGCCAGCCGCTTCAAGTTCATGACGGTCAAGCGGCTCGGCCCGTCGCTCGTGCCGGCCGAGGTCATCGTGCCGCTGGCAAAGCTCGGCCCCGCCATGGCCGACATGGAGCGCCTGGTGGAGCAGCCGCTGGTCAAAGAGGGCGTGGTCATCCGCCAGGGCCGCGACGGCCAGCCCGAAGTGGTCATCCTGGGCTTCATCCCGGCCGACGAGAGGAAGTTCAGCTACAACTTTGTGTTTGGCCTGGTGCTGACCATCCTCAAGATTGCCGAGCGCCACGGTGGCCGGCCCTACTCGACGGGCATGTACTTCACGCAGCAGGCGGCCCGCGTGCTGGGCAAGGAGCGCGTCAAGCGGCTGCGCGCCTTTAAAGCCCAGGTGGACCCGCAGGGGGTGATGAACCCGCGTAAGGTGCTGGACGGCGGGCTGCTTGGCCCGGCCCTGAGCCTGGCGGGCGCGTTCGAGCCGCTGGTCCGCCGCTTCGGTAACTCGGTCACGG
>CAZFUK010000381.1:0-5461 GCA_964522005.1 uncultured Anaerolineales bacterium
ACCGGGGTGTGTTTGGCGGCCACGTGGCGAACATCCTGCGCCGCCTGCGCCGCCTGTGCGCGGTGTACGGGGCGAACCCTGTCTTCCTGTGCGCCTCGGCCACCATCGCCAACCCGGCCGAGCACGTCGCGCGGCTGACCGGCCATCCCCAGGAGACGGTCTTTACGGTGACTGAGGACGGCGCGCCGAGTGGGCCGCGTACCTTCGCCCTGTGGAACCCGCCCTTCGTGGACACGGCCAAGACGGCCCGCAAGAGCGCGCAGACCGAGGCCACGAGCCTGTTCATGGCCCTGACGCGGCGCGGCCTGCGCAACATCACCTTCACCCGCTCCCAGAAGCAGGCCGAACTCATCCTGCGCTATGCCCGTGACCACCTCCGAGTCGAGGATAGCGGGCTGGCGGAGCGCGTCGCCGCCTACCGCGCGGGCTACCTGCCCGCCCAGCGCCGCGAGATCGAGCAAGCGCTGTTCACGGGGCGACTGGTCGGCGTCACCGCCACCAACGCCCTCGAACTGGGCGTGGACATTGGCCACCTGGACGCCACGGTCCACGTCGGCTACCCTGGCACCATCGCCAGCCTCCGCCAGCAGGCGGGCCGCGCCGGTCGAAGCTCGCGCCCGGCCCTCAACATCCTGGTCGCCCAGGACAACCCGCTGGACCAGTACTTTATGCGCCACCCGGACGAGCTTCTGCGCCGCACGCCCGAACACGCCCTGATTGACCCCCAGAACCCGTACATCGTCGCGCCGCATGTGCGGTGCGCCGTCCACGAGGGTACGCTGACGACGGCCGAGGGGCGGCGCTGGTTTGGCGACAGCTTTGACGACGCGGCCGACCAGGCGCGCGAGGCGGGCGTCCTGGACCTGCGCATGGGCGCCAGCGAGGACGACGACCGCTGGGTCTACCGCGAGACCGACTACCCGGCCCAGGACGTCGGCATCCGCTCCGTCGGCGGGCGGCCGGTGCGGCTGGTGGACGCGGCGACAGGGCAGGTGCTCGAAGAGGTGGACGCGGCCAATGCCCTGCGGCGCGTCTACCCGGGCGCGGTCTACCTGAGCCAGGGCGATACCTACGTGGTCCAGTCCCTCGACCTGCACAAGCGCGTCGCGCTCGCCAAGCGCCAGGACGTGAACTACTACACCGAGACGCTGGAGACGAGCGAGGTCAGGATTCTCCGCGCCACCCAGAGCCGCATCGTCGGCCCGGTCACGGCCTACTACGGCCAGGTCAAGGTGCGCCAGCACATCATCAGCTATCGCCGCTTGCAGCAGATCTCCGAGACCGTGCTGGACGAGACGCCCCTCAGCCTGCCGCCCGACACCTTCGAGACCACGGCGACGTGGTGGGACATGCCATCGGCGACGCTCCACGCCCTCGAGCGGGCGGGCCACGACTGGCTGGCCGCCATGCACGCCGCCGAGCACGCCTGTATCGGCATCCTGCCCCTGTTCGCCATGTGCGACCGCTGGGACATCGGCGGCCTGTCCATCAACACCCACCCCGACACGGGCAGCCCGCAGATTATCATTTACGACGGCTATCCGGGCGGCGTGGGCATCACCGAGAAGGGCTACACCTTGCTGCCGGAGTGGTGGGCGGCTACACTACGGCTGATTGAGGAGTGTCCGTGCGACGGCGGCTGCCCCAGTTGCGTCCAGAGTCCCAAGTGCGGCAACAACAACACCCGGCTGGATAAGGCTGGCGCGGCCCTGCTGCTGCGCGCGCTGCTGGCTCACTCGGCGCCGCGAGCGCGGCGGACGCCGGAACGAGTGGCGCAGACCTGACAGGTTCGCCCTTCGGGGACTTCGTGAAAACCTGTCAGGTCTATTCGTGGCGAGCTTCCTGCTTCTCCCGGCGGTAGCTCAACCCCGGAGAAGCTATGTCCCTGGTGAAACACCCTCTCGCCCTACCGTTGCTGGGGGCGGGTGTCGTCGCCGCCTATCTCAGCGCGAGCGTCGCCGCCGGGCGGGTGTCTCTGCTGACGGCCGGCGCCGCCATGCTGGTCGCCGCCGTGGTGACCGGCCTGCTCGCCTGGTCGCGCCCCGCCTGGCGCTCGCCCCTGGCCCCCCTCCTGACCGCGACCCTGCTCGTCTTCCTGGCCCACCGCCTCGCCTACCCCTGGCAGCTCTGGCTGCGCGGCCTCCCGCTGGACCCAGCGGCCCGCTACTGGCTGGTCGAGGGGCCGGGCGGTGGCGTGCTCGGCTTGCTGCCCTCCGCCCTGCTGACGCTGGCCTGGGGGTGGTGGGCCTTTCGGCTGTCGCTGGCCGAGCAGTGGGGCGGCCAGTTGGGACCGAACTGGCCGGCCGTGGTGTATGGCGTCGGCGTCGGGGTGGGCATCGCCCTGGTGACAGTGGGGCTGGCGCTGGCCGTGGGCGCGGGGCAACTGGCCTGGGCGCCCAACTGGGCAGGCCACGGCGTCAACGCGGTGAGCAACTGGTACGAGGAGGTGATCACGCGGGGGATGCTGCTCCAGGTCGCTCGACGCGCCTGGGGCAGCCGGGTGGCCGTGGTCTGGACCGGCGTGGTCTTCGGCCTGACCCACGGCCTGACCGCGCAAGCGGCCTTCATCGCCCTCACGGCCTGGGCCATCGGCTGGGCCGTCCTCCAGACGCGCACCCTGTGGGCGGGCTGGGTCGCCCACCAGGTGGCGGACCTGATGATCGACTCGGTGCTGCACTAACACAGACCTGACAGGTTTTCGAAACCTGTCAGGTCTGGTCTAGCGGGCCGGGCTATCCTGTTCCGCCGACTTGTCGCCCGTGTGCCAGGCCGTGGCGAGGTCGCTCTCGCTCCCACCCTCCTCGGCCGCGCTGTCGTCGGCCGGGCGGTCGTGATGGCGCTTAGCGGCGGCCTCCTGAATCTGCATGGCGGGCAGCGTCGCGGGATCGGTCTGGTCGTCGGGGGCGGCGATCGCCGCTTCGAGGTCGTCGCCCCGGCCGGGGATGCGCGGTTCCTTCGCTTCGGACATGCTTGCCTCTCCTTACCTCTAGACCCTAAAGGTTTCCAAAACCTTTAGGGTCTCCTTGTGGATGAACGGGCCGGTTCAAGGGAAGCAAGGGCCGGGCCAGGTGGCATGCTATAATACGGGCAGCCCATCGGCCGGCAGGGGCGTTCCAGGCGCGCACGGACGGGCACACAAGCATAGGAGGGTGCGGCATGAGCGAGCATGTCTACAAGGTCGTGGAGTTGGTCGGGTCGTCCAGGACGGGCATCGAGGATGCGGTCAACAACGCGTTGCGCCGCGCGGGCGAGACGGTCCGCAACATGCGCTGGTTCGAGGTGGTCGAGACGCGCGGCTACATCGAGGAGGGACAGACCGCCTACTGGCAGGTCACGATCAAGATCGGCTTCACGGTCGAGGAACGGCTGGACTAAACAAAGCTCCCGGTGGCTCTGCGCCACCGGGAGCTTTGTTCTCAGTCTTCCGTCTTCCGTCTTTCCTACGGCAGCCGCAACACCTGGCCCGCGTAGATCAGGTTGGCGTTCGCCAGACCGTTGAGCCGCGCCAACTCGTAAGTCGTCGTCCCGTTGCGCAGGGCGATGGACGACAGGGTGTCGCCAAGGCGAACGGTGTAGGTGCGGCCGCTCGGCGGCGGGGGCGGCGGGGGCGGCGTCGAGCCAGGCCCGGCGCAGATCACCAGCCGCTGGCCGGCGCGGATGTAGTTGGGGTTGCTCAGGTTGTTGGCCTGGGTAATCGCGGGCACGGAGGTGCCGTAGCGGGCGGCGATGGCGGACAGCGTATCGCCCGCGCGGACGGTGTAGGTGAAGCAGCCGCCGGGCTGCGGGGGCTGGACCGGCCCGGAGCAGTTCGGAATGGTCAGCACCTGGCCGGGGCGAATCAGGTTCGGGTTGCTCAGGCCGTTGGCCTGGGCCAGGGCCGCCGCCGTCGTCCCATAGCGGACGGCGATGACGGACAGCGTGTCGCCGGCGCGGACGGTGTAGGTGCAGCTTGTGCCGCCACCCGGAGCCGCTGTCGCGGTGGGCGCGGGCGACGGCGCGGTCGTCGCGGTCGGGGCGGGCGCCGTGGTCGCGGTGGGCTGCGCCTGGCCGCCGACGGTGATCGTCGCGCCAGTCGCGGAGCTATTGATGGGCTGGCCGGCGTTGTCGGCCAACTGCGGCGTGCGCGAGAAGTTCACCTGGCTGGAACCGGCGGCCTTGCCCCGCAAGGTCACGGTGATGATGGTGCAAGCGCCGGTGACAGGGGTCGCGGGCGAGACGCGGCTAGAAGCGAAGGTAATGGTCCCGGCGCCGTTGTCGGCCTGGTTGCGCGCCGTCTGCGAGCCGGCGGGGAAGCAATCTCCTTGCTTCATCTGGACACCCGCCTGCGCGGCGTCGTCGTCCACCACTTCCACCTTCGCGGCGTCAAAGGCCAGGCGGACGTCCGCGCCGTACAGGTTGGTCACGCCGCTGACCTTCACCGCGATCTGCGTCGTCCCACCCACGGCGATACTGGCGGTGGCCGGGTCGAGGACGACGGAGGCCCCGGCCGTCGCCGCACCGGGTTGAGCAGCGGGCGCCTGGGTCGCCGCTGCCTTGGGGGCGGCGGTGGGCTGCGCGGGCGCCGTGGTGGGCTGGGCGCCGGCGGTGGGCTGAGCAGCGCCACCGGTCGGAGCGGGGGCGGCGGTCGCCTGGGCTGCGCCACCCGGCTGCACCGGCTGGATACCGGCCCCCAGGGGCCGCGACTGGGCGTTAATGGTCGAGTTATCCTGCTTGGTCAGCAGGGCGTTGAGGAAGGAGATGGTGGGCGCGCCGGCGTCCTTCGCCTTGAAGGTGATGGTCGCCAGGGTGCCGCCGCCCGTCACCGGCTTGGCCGGGCTGAGCAGTGTGACGGCGTAGCTGATGCGGCCCGCCGCGTTGTCGGCCGAGTTCTGGGCGACGAAGCCCTGGCCGGCGCTGGGGTCGAGGAACTTGCCGATTTCGATCTGGGTACCCGGCAAGTTCGGGTTGCTGTCCACCACTTCGAGCTTGGAGTTGTCAAACTGCAAGCGCACGTCGGCGGCGTAGAGGTCCGCCACGCCGTTGACATCAATGTTGACCTTGAACTGCTCGTCCTTGTTGATGGTGGTCTTGTCCGTGGTCAGACTGATGGTCGGCGCGCCGGGCTGCGCCGCGGCCGTGGCCTGCGCCTCTGGCGCCGCGTTCACTGCCGTGACCGAGCTGCTGGCGCGCGCGCCACTACAGCCGCTAATCACCGCGACCATCAGCATCAATGCGACGAGGAATACTCGTTGCCGGCTCTTCATCGCCCTGCCCTCCTCTTGAGGTATCCTATCGTCCTACCCGCTCTCCTAGCAAAACGTAGCATCACGTAGCAAAGGATAGTGTACCATAATCCTCGTCTTCTGTCAACGGTCTAGCCGCCCCAAATAGGCGCTCGGCGCGTCCCCTGTCCCCCATGCAGCAAGTTTCGTGCAGGGCGGCGGGGGGCGCCCCCCACCCCCCCCCCCCCCCCCGAGGGGGG
>CAZFUK010000382.1:0-5461 GCA_964522005.1 uncultured Anaerolineales bacterium
ATGTATGTTTACCGAAGGGCAGCCAGGAGGCGGCGGGCGCGGCTTTGGACGGCCGGGCTGCCCGTCGCCAAGGCGTACTCCAACAACTCGGTCACATACTGCTTGAGGCCAGCCTCGTCAGCAGCCAGGTCGGCCAGGGCTTGCAGGGCGAAGGTCTGGACGATGCGGCTACGGTCGGTCAGGTAGCCCTCCAGGATGCCGACGGCGTGGGCGCGGGCTTCGGCAGTCACTTTGAGGCGCGGCAGCATCTGCGCGACGTGCCAGCGGACTTCCTGTTGCTCGCTCCGCGCCACCTCGTTGAGCAGGGCGGCGTGGTAGGGCTGGAGCAGGTCTGGCCGCTGCGCGGTGATCTTCTCCACTGCGTCGGCGGCGCGCATGCGAACCAGCGGGTCGGCGGCGGTCAGGCCCTGGAATAGGGCGTCGAACAGGCTGGGGTCGTCCAGCACATCCGCTACTACCTCGTTCGAGCGCCCTATGGAGCGTCGGTCGCCGCCGGTTAGCTTGGTCAGAATATCGGTCATTATTAGTCACAGTAGTAGGCGGCTGTCACCCTGGACGAAGCGACCGGTACCCCCTACTCGGCGTAAGGGTCTCGTCTTGGTGGCGCGAGATGCTTCACCTTCGGCTCAGCATGACAATGGGAAAGGTTCTCGGCATGACAGCCATTAGACGCGGCGAATGATGGCTTCAGTCACCTCGCGCGTCGCCGCGTGGCCGCCCAGGTCAGGCGTGCAGACGCCGGCCGCGACCGTGGCCTCGACAGCCTGGCGGACACGCTCGGCCGCCTGGGCCTCGCCCAGGTGGTCCAGCAGCATGGCCGCCGAGAGAATCGCGCCGACGGGGTTGGCGACCCCCTGGCCCGCGATGTCGGGCGCGGAGCCGTGGACCGGCTCGAAGACGGCCACCTGTGGCCCGATGTTGGCCGACGGCGCGACGCCCAGCCCGCCGACCAGACCGGCCGCCAGGTCGGACAGAATATCGCCAAACAGGTTGGTCGTCACCAGCACGTCGAAGCGTTCGGGGGCCTTGACGAGCCACATGGCCGCCGCGTCCACCAGCAGTTCGTCCACCTTCAGGTCCGGGTACTCCGCGGTAACGCCCCGGCCCGCCTCGCGGAACAAGCCGTCGGTGACGCCCAGCACGTTGGCCTTGTGGACGAGGGTCAGGCGGCCAATGACTGATGACTGATGATTGATGATTGATGATGGATGACCGTCATCGGCCTGCTGCTTGCCGCTTGCTGCTGCCTGGCTACCGCCTTCTGCCTTCCGCCTTCCGCCTTCCGTCTTCCGTCCCCCGTCCCCCGTCCGCCGTCGCACCGCCAACTCGCAGGCGACGCGCACGATGCGCTCGGAGGCGCGGCGGGTGATGACCCTCTCGGCGATGGCGGTGTCACCCTCGCGGCGCTCGCGGCCCGCGTACAGCCCCTCGGTGTTCTCGCGGACGATGACGAAGTCAAGGCCCTGGCGCGTGCCGGGCACGGGCAGCGAGCGCGTGGGGCGGATGTTGGCGTACAGGTCGAAGGCCTTGCGCAGGGCCAGGATGGGGCTGCGGTAGCCGGCCACTTTGGACATGGGTGACTGGGTCGCGCCGAACAGCGCGACGCGGCACGCCTGGACGGCCTCGACCGTGGCCGGGGGCAGGGCGTCCCTAGTACGCTCGAAGCAGGCCCAGCCGGCGTCGGCCCAGACGAACTCGATGGGCAGCCCCGTGGCCCGCAGCACCTCGGCGGCGGCGGGAATCACCTCCTGGCCGACGCCGTCGCCCGGCATCAAGCAGACGGAATAGGTCATGCCTCCTGCCCTCCCTCTCCGGCGGTGGGCGGCGTCCAGACCCGCCCCATGTTCACGGCAATCTTATCCTCGATGGCCTGGGCCAGGTCCACGCCCACCAGGTCGGCCAACTGGAACAGGTACATGGCGACATCGGCCAATTCCTCGGCCACGGCGGCGGGCTGGAAGCCTTCGCCCCACTGGAAGTGTTCGAGCAGCTCGGCCGCCTCGACCGCCACCGAGATGGCGATATTGCGCGGCGTCTGCGCGTAGGGCGAGGCCGGGTCATACCAGCCATGCGCGCGGCACATGGCGTGGACGCGGTCGGTCAGGTCGCGGATAGTCGGCTCTGGCGTTGCCACGGCGTCTCCTACTGCCCAGTCTTGCGGACCTTCCAGATGTTCTCGACGGGCCAGCGGCTCACCCACTCCATCGGGCGGCGGTAGGTGGTCTGGAAGCCCTCGGGCGGCTGCGGCTCAATCAGGTCTTCGACGGTGAAGCCGTGGCGGCGGAAGAGGCGAATCCACTCGCCGTAGGTCGGCGAGAACTGGACGAAGTCGTCGCCGTCCATGCGGTACAACTCGAAGTAGGGCGTGTGCAGGCAGGTATCCACGCCGCTGATCTCGTCGTTGTAGCACATCATCCAGATGGGGGTGTACATGTTGAAGGCCAGGATACCGCCGGGGCGCAGCAGCCGCGCCACTTCGGGCAGCGTCGCGGCTGGGTCGGCGTAGCGCATCGCGCCGTGGTCGTCAAAGACGATGTCAAAGCTCCTATCGGGCAGCGGGACGCGCTGGGCGGGCGCGTGGAGCAGCGGGAAGTCTACCCCCGCCTCGGCCATGTTGCGCCGCGCGTGTTCCAGTTGCTTGGCTGAGTTGTCGAGACCGACCGGGCGAGCGCCGAGCTTCGCCAGGGCGATGGAGCGTTGCGCCGCGCCGCAGCCGAGTTCGAGAACATCCTTGCCCGCCACGTCGCCCAGCACGCCTAGCTCGCTGTCGAGGATGCCATAAGCGCCCCAACCCATCGAGCGGCGGGTTAGCTCCGCGCCGTGCTGGCTCTGATACTGGTCGGAGAACCCGTCCCAAAAGGTCCTGTTCTTTTGCGCGTCAGGTGGCACTGTCATAAAGTCTCCTATTGCTTGCGCACCTTCCAGATGTTTTCGGCGGGCCAGCGGCGCGCCCACGCCAGGTTCCAGCCGTAGGTCGTGGTCGCGTTGGCGGGGGGCTGCGGCTCAATGAGGTCTTCGACGGTGAAGCCGTGGCGGCGGAAGAGGCGGATCCACTCGCCGTAGGGCAGGTTGAAGTTGACGCTCTTCTCGTCCTCCCAGCGGCGCACGTTGAAGTACGGATGGCGCAGGTGCTCATCCACGTCGTCGGTGGCCGGGTCCCAGCACATCTCCCAGAGGATGCAACTCATGTTAAAGGCGAGCAGCCCACCAGGGCGCAGGAGCCGCGCCGCTTCGGGCACGGTGCGGTACGGGTCGGCCCAGGACATGGCGCCGTGGTCGCAGAAGACCGTGTCGAAGCTGGCGTCGGGCAGGGGCACGCTCTCGGCCGAGGCATGCACCAGGGGGAAGGCGACGCCGTGCTCGGCCATCAACTGCCTCGCGTGCTCCAACTGGCGCGAGGAGTTGTCCAGGCCGACGGGGCGAGCCCCCAGCTTTGCCAGGAAGATGGACCACTGAGCCGCGCCGCAGCCCAGTTCAAGGATGTCCTTGCCCGCCACGTCGCCCAGGACACCTAGCTCGCGCTCGGGGAGCGCCCACACGCCCCAGGCCAGTTCGCGCTTGTTGAGTTGCTCGGCGTGCTGCGCCTGGTACTCGTCGCTCCAGTTGTCCCAGAAGGCGCGGTTCTTGGCCGCTTGGTCTGTTAGAGGCATGGGTAATCACCTAGAGTCTGATTCGCAAAGTTGCTGCTCCAGTCCCAGACCTGCTGCGCCAGTTCAAGGTTTTGAGCTGGTTTCGCAAACGGAACCGGCTTAAAGCGGTCGAAGAACTGGCCGTTAGTCTCCACGACCTCAGGCGCCGTCGCGAGCCAGACGGGCGCCGCCGCCCCTTGGTCCGGCGTGTTCCAGCCCCGCTTGACCAGTCTGAGTAGGACACCTGGCAGCCCAGGCATGTCACCCAGCTTGGTACGAATCACGCCGGGATGGACGGCGTTGACCATGACGCCTGTGCCCGCGATCTGCTCGGCCATCACTCGCATACACAGCACGTTGCAAAGCTTGGTGGAGGCGTAGGTACGAAGACGTCCAAAATCGTGTCCGTAAGGGGTACGTCGAAGGTCCACCTGTCCAAGCGCATACAGCCCGGCGCTGACGTTGACGATACGCGCCGGCCGATTCATGTGTAGCCGTGGGAGCAATCGGCGGCTGAGGATGAACGGCGCCAGGTGATTCACCATAAAGCTGGTCTCCAGCCCATCGCTTGTGAGCACACGCTTCGTCATCCAGACCCCGGCGTTGTTGATCAGGCCCGCTAGATCGGGGAACTGGTTCAGCAGCGTGTCGGCAAGCTGCTGGGTCATGGCGACGCTCCCCAGGTCGCCGACGACACACTCCACCGCTGGATTGCCACTTTGCACGCGCAACTCGGCCGCCGCCGTACTACCTTTGACCGGGTCGCGGCTGACGATGATGACGTGGTGGCTCTGGCGCGCGAGGGCAAGGGCTATTGCCTTCCCAATCCCGGTATTGCCGCCCGTCACCACATACGTTCTCGGTTGTGACCGGAGATGCCCAACGCTCATAGAAAGCTCCTGCTGATGCCGCCCTCGGCAGGGGTTGAGATGCCCTCCTTAAGCGCCAAAGACGTCTCTCGCAACAAGCTCAGACGACAAGCCCATTCAGGCCAGTGCGAATGAGGGACGCAGCGATGCTCCACATCAGGCAGCCGACGACCAGGTCGAGGACGCGCCAGGCCAGCGGCTTCTGGAACAGGGGGGCGAGCCGCGCCGCGCCGTAGGCCAGGCTGAAGAACCAGGTCAGCGAGGCCAGCATCGCGCCGAGGGCGAACGCGGCCCGCTGCCCAACCGGGTACTGCGCGCCGACGCTGCCGATGAGCACGACCGTGTCGAGCAGGGCGTGCGGGTTGAGCAGGCTGACGGCCAGCAGGCCGAGGACGGTGGCGCGCAGGCTGAGCCGCGCCAGGTCGCCCTGGACGGTCAGGCTGTTGGAGCGCAGCGCCGAGCGGAACGAGCGCCAGCCATAGACGAGCAGGAACAGCGCGCCGCCCCACGTCGCCAACAGGGTGAGCCAGGGCGTCGAGGCGACCACCGCGCCGAAACCGCCGACACCCAGCGAGATGAGTACGGCGTCGCACAGGGCACAGGTCAGCGCGGAGACGAACAGGTAGGAGCGCCGCAGTCCTTGCTGAAGCACAAAGGCGTTCTGCGCGCCGATGGCGATGATGAGCGCCGCGCTGACGCCGAAGCCCTGGGCCAGGGGCGCGAGGGACCAGTCGGTCATGGGTCTCTCAAACCCCTTCAGCCTGGGCGGCCAGCTTGCGCTTGAGCATGGGAATCAGCCCGCCCGCCTCGATAATCGCCTGGGTGCTGGGCGACAGAGGTGGGAACTCGAACTCACCGGCCGCACAGCGCACCAGGTGCCGCTCCACGTCTATCTCGACCGTCTCGCCGGCCTGGACCGCGTCCACGGCGGCGGGGCAGACAATGGGCAGCAGGCCGTTGTTG
>CAZFUK010000383.1:0-5428 GCA_964522005.1 uncultured Anaerolineales bacterium
AAACCTGTCAGGTCTAGTGGACGCTTATAGCGTGGAGTACCCGACTTATGCGACGCCGAACAGATACCCTCTTCAATATCCTGACCGTCGTCTCCGATGGCGCGATGGCCTACCTGGCCTTCTTCGTGGCCTACCAGGTCTATCTGCGCTTGCGACCTGGCTCACCGCCCTTCCAGAGCTACATCTCGATGGCGGTCGTCCACGCCGTGACCCTGGTGCTGGTGTTTTTCTTTGCCCGCCTCTACCACCGCGCGCGCAGCGTGTCCCAATTCGACCAGATTACCAGCCTGCTGGGGGCGTCGTCCATCGGCATCGTCATGACCGTCGCCTTCACCCAACTCCTCCTGCCGAGCATTGACTACTCGCGCTGGGTCATCGTCCTGGTCTGGCTGGCGACACTGCTGCTGGTCACCCTGGCCCGCCTCTTCCTCGGCGCGTTCCAGGCCTTCCTGCGTTCCCGTGGCATCGGGGCGTGGCGCATCCTGATTGTGGGCGCGGGCGACACCGGCCGCCTTGTCGCCGACCGCATCCTCAAGTCACCCAACCTGGGCTACCAACTCGTCGGCTTCATCGAGGACCGGCCCAACCGCACCGGCCGCCCCGACGTCCCGCTGCTCGGCGGCCTGGACGACCTGGAGGCGGTCATTGTCCAACGCCGCGTGGACGAGGTGATTATCGCGCAGTTGGAGGCGACCCACGACCAACTGCTGGACATCATCGCGCGCTGCCACAGCGGCAAGGTCAGCATCAAGGTCTTCCCGGACGTCTTCCAGATCATGGCCTCCGAAGTGACCATCGGCCACCTCGACGGGCTGCCCCTGCTCACCGTCCGCGACGTAGCGCTCCAGGGCTGGAAGCGCACCCTCAAGCGCGGCGTGGACATCGCCTTCAGCCTGCTGCTGCTCATCGTCCTGTCGCCCATCCTGCTGTTCATCGCCCTGCTCATCAAGCTCGACTCGCGCGGCCCGGTCTTCTACACCCAGGAGCGCATCGGGCTGGACGGCCGCCCATTCCCGGTCATCAAGTTCCGCACCATGCTGCACACGCCGGACTCGGACAAGCCGGGCTGGACGGTCGCCAACGACCCCCGCCGCACCCGGCTTGGCTCGTTCCTCCGCCGGACCTCCCTGGATGAGTTGCCGCAGTTTATGAATGTCTTGATTGGGGATATGAGCGTGGTAGGGCCGCGCCCTGAACAGCCCGCTTATGTCGAGATGTTCCGCCGTCAGTTCCCGCGCTACATGGAACGCCACCGCGAGAAGGCCGGCATCACGGGCTGGGCGCAGGTCAACGGGTTGCGCGGCGACACGTCCATCGCTGAGCGCACCAAGTACGACCTGTGGTACATCGAGAACTGGTCGCTGTGGCTGGACTTCAAGATTATGCTGAAGACCCTCCCCGTCTTCTTCCGCGACCGCTCGGCATACTGAGAGAAGGCTTAACTTGCCTTGCGCCGTTCTTCCTTAACCCGTTCGGTCAGCCATTGACGGACAAGCCGTTCATAGGGGATGCCCCGTTCTTCAGCGATCTGCTTAATCTCAGCGAAGAGGGTCTGCGACAGCGGTAGACTGATCAAGCGATGCGGCAAGTGTGAAACACTCACATTCACGTCTGAGACAGGGTCCATCTCATCCCAGTAATCGGCTGTGCTGTGGGTGTCCCAAAACTCCGCCTCTTCCTCATCCGTCTGGAAGACTGGTAACTTCGGCATAAACCTTATCCTCGGTAGAGTTGACACTCGGCCGTGTCCATGTCACGAGCCGTGAGAATCTTCGCGACTCCGCCTTCCAATAGTCGAAAGGCGATCATCAGGTAACGCCCAGCCACGGTACGACCGTACGCGGTGTAAGTCCCGCGTACTTTTTGGCTATGGCGTATGATCAACTCGTCCTCGTCATTCCATATCACCTCGTACAGTTCATCCACTGACACGCGGTGCTTGATGTATAGTTTGTCCTCGATTTCCTCGCTAACCAAAAGATCTGTGATATTCACAACCCCTCGCCCCCGGAGTGGCTCTAGTTCAATTGTATCTCTAAGTAGGCGGAAAGGCAACGCCTCAGGGACCTTGACACAGAGCGTTAAACCCAGTATGATATGGCGTGTGGAGATTAGCACTCGTCCTTGCCAAGTGCTAACAATGAGACAGTGAGGGATAGACGTGACGGAGAAACTCACTGAACGCCAACGCCTGATTCTGGGCTATATCATTCGGTCCTACATCAAAGAGGCGTCGCCGGTCGGCTCCAAGACCGTCGCCGACGCCTTTCCCCTGGGCATCAGCCCCGCCACCATCCGCAACGAGATGGCCGCCCTCGAAGAGGAAGGCTACCTCACCCACCCGCACACCTCGGCGGGCCGCGTGCCGACCATCAAAGGCTACCGCTACTTTGTGGAGCAGTTGATGGACGACACCGAGCTGCCCCTGGAAGACCAGCGCCGCATCCAGCACCAGTTCCACCAGGCCAGCCAGGAGCTAGAGGAGTGGCTGCGGCTGTCGGCGGCCGTCCTGGCCCACACGGCGCGCGCCGCCAGCGTCGTCACCGCGCCTAAAGCGGCCGAGGGTCGCCTCAAGCACATCGAACTCATCGCCATTCGGGATACCCTGGTGCTGCTCATCCTGGTCATGCAAGACGCGACGGTCAAGCAGCAGATGCTCACCGTCGAAACCCCGCTGCCCCAGGAGGAGTGGAGCCGTCTCTCCAACAAGGTGAACGCCGTGTTCGGCGGGCTGACGCGGGCTGAGATCACCGCCCGCCGCGCCGTCGCGGCCCTGACGCCGGCCGAGAGCCAGGCGGTGGAGCATGTGCTGGCGCTGATGCGCGAGGCCGACCAGAAACGCGGCGAAGTCTACCGCGAGGGCGTCAACAATGTGCTGAGCGCGCCGGAGTTTGTGGCGCAGGCGCCGGGCGTGTTGCGCTTCCTGGAGAACGACGGCCTGGAGCAGCTGCTGGCCGACCTGCACCTGCCGGCCAGCGGCGTCCAGGTGATGATTGGCGCGGAGGGCCAACGCGAGACGCCGGACGTGGGCCTGGTCGTGGCGCGCTACGGCCAGCCGGACGAGGTCGAAGGCGTCCTCAGCGTCGTCGGACCGATTCGCATGCCCTACGACCGCGCCATCTCCACCGTGCGCTACGTGGCTCAAATTATGAGCACCCTGGTGCGGGAACTCTACGGGTACTAGACCGAGGAGGCGACTGCCGAACCCGCCGTCCCCGGCTGGCGCCTGCCCGTAGATGACCTGTTCAGCGAGTCACTGCCAATAGCGAGGCGGGAGGAACGTTCCTCCCGCCTCGGCCTATGATGAAGCCACCCTACTAAAGAGTCTTGACAGACGGCCTCAAACATGCTACTATATTAGCCGAACTATTAGCACTCTGCTCCTTAGAGTGCTAAACTCATTGGCACAGGGCATTGCTGAGTGATAACCAGGTTGTAGGAGGAACGGAGACGTGACTGAGGAAGTCAAAGTGTCTACGACCGAAGAGACGGCGGCGCAGCCCAACGGCGCGCCCGCCGCTGAGGTGCCCCCCGCGCCTGACCTGACGCAAGAGCTACAGCAGGCGCAGCAGAAGGCGAATGAGTACCTGGACCTGGCGCAGCGCGCCCGCGCCGAATTGGCGAACTACCGCCGCCGCGTGGACGCCGAGCGCGCCACTCTCAGCCAGACGGCCAACGCCCGCCTGCTGATGCGCATCCTGCCCGTGCTGGACGACTTCGAGCGGGCTTTTGAAACCCTGCCCCTCGAATTACGTAATCTCACGTGGATTCAGGGTATCGCCCAGATCTACCGCAAGCTCCAGGTCGGCGTCGAGGCCGAGGGCGCGACGCCCATTGACGCCGTCGGCAAGCCCTTCGACCCCAAGGTCCACGACGCCATCCTCCAGGAGCCGTCCTCCGACTATCCCGAGGGGACCGTTAGCGCCGAGCTTCAGCGCGGCTACACCCTGGGCGACCGCGTGCTGCGCCCCACGCTGGTCAAAGTGAGCAGCGGGCCTGGGCCGAAGGCCGGGGCGACGGAGGACGGAGGACAGAGGACGGTGGACAGGGAGCAGGGGACGGAGGCGGAGCCGTCTTAACGGGCTTATCGGCCGTCGCGCGGTGGCGTTCAGGCCCCCGTTTCCGCCCCGACAGGCTCTTGTTTCTGGCCAGGACTGCGGCCTGAACGCCGCAGCGTATGAGGACTGCGGCCTGAACGCCGCAGCGTGCGGCCAGCCGTGGCGTTTAGGCCACGGGCTGGACAAGACGAAGGAATAAACTACATGCCTAAGATTATTGGCATTGACCTGGGGACGACGAACTCGGTGGTCGCGGTGATTGAGGGCGGCGAGCCGGTCGTCATCCCCAACGCCGAGGGCAGCCGGCTGACGCCGTCGGTCGTCGCGGTCAACAAGAACGGCGAGCGGCTGGTGGGTGCGGTCGCCAAGCGGCAGGGCATCACCAACGCCGAGAATACGGTTTTCTCCATCAAGCGCTTCATGGGCCGCAAGGTCAGCGACCCGCTGGTAGAGAAGGCGATGCAGCACGTCCCGTACAAAGTGACGGGCGCGCCCAACGGTGACGTGCGGGTGCTGATGGGCGGGCGGGAGTACTCGCCGCCTGAGATTTCAGCCATGATTCTGGGCAAGCTCAAGGCCGACGCCGAAGCCTACCTGGGTGAGCCGGTCACCCAGGCGGTCATCACCGTCCCGGCCTACTTCGACGACGCGCAACGCCAGGCCACCAAGGACGCCGGCCAGATCGCCGGGCTGGAAGTGCTGCGCATCATCAACGAGCCGACCGCCTCCGCGCTGGCCTATGGGCTGGACAAGAAGCACGACGAGCGCATCGCCGTCTACGACCTGGGCGGCGGCACGTTCGACATCTCCATCCTGGACCTGGGCGAGGGCGTCTTCGAGGTCCGCTCGACCAACGGCGACACCTACCTGGGCGGTGATGACTTCGACCAGCGCGTGATTGACTGGGCCGCCACCGAGTTCATGCGCCAGGAAGGCATTGACCTGCGCAAGGACCGCCAGGCCCTCCAGCGCCTTAAAGAGGCGGCCGAGAAGGCCAAGATTGAACTCTCCACGGTCATGCAGACCGAGCTTAACATCCCCTTCATCACCGCCGATGCCAGTGGCCCCAAGCACCTCGCGCTGACCCTGACGCGCAGCCGCTTCGAGCAGTTGACGCTGGACCTGGTGGAGCGCAGCATGGGGCCGGTGCGCCAGGCGCTGTCCGACGCCAAGCTGGTGGCGAATCAAGTGGACGAGGTCGTGCTGGTGGGCGGCCAGACGAGGATGCCGCTGGTCCAGGAGACGGTGCGGCGGGCGTTCAGCAAGGAGCCGAACAAGACGGTCAACCCGGATGAGGTCGTCGCCGTGGGCGCGGCCATCCAGGCCGGCGTGCTGGGCGGCGAGGTCAAGGACATCCTGCTGCTCGACGT
>CAZFUK010000384.1:0-5403 GCA_964522005.1 uncultured Anaerolineales bacterium
CTACCAATTTAATCACAGCGCAGAGGGTCTTCAAGGAGGAGGCAGCATGGCCACAGCGGTAAGCCGACGCGACTTTCTCAAGGTCGCGGGCGCGGCGATGGCCGGCACCGCCGTCGGCGGTGTCCTGGCTCTGGGCGGCGACTTACAGCCCCAGGTCGCCCACGCCCAGGAGGCGCGCGTCAAGGAGGCGAAAGCCTATCCCAGCATCTGTCCGTACTGCGCGGTCGGCTGCGGTCTCCTCGTCCACGTCACGGGCGAGGGCAAGGACCGCAAGATCATCAACATCGAGGGCAACCCCGAGAGTCCGGTCAACTACGGCAACCTGTGTCCCAAGGGCGCGGCGACCTACCAGTTGCACGTCAACCCCAACCGCCTGACGAAAGTGCTGCACCGCGCGCCCGGCGCGACGCAGTGGGAGGTGTGGGACCTGGACCGCGCCATGGACCGCGTGGCCGAGCTAGTCAAGAAGACCCGCGACGAGACCTTTGTCGAGAAGCTGCCCAACGGCAAGGTCGTCAACCACACGCCCGCCATCTTCTCGCTGGGCGGCGCGACGATGGATAACGAGTGGAACCACATCCACCAGAAGCTGATGCGCGGGCTGGGCATCATCGCCATCGAGAACCAGGCGCGTATCTGACACTCCAGCAGCGTCCCCGGTCTGGGGGTGCGCATGGGCCGCGGTGCGGCCACTCTACACGCTGGTAGCATGGCGGATGCGGACTGTATCATCATCCAAGGCTCGAACATGGCCGAGTGCCACCCAGTGGCCTTCCGCTGGGTCATGCAGGCCAAGCTCAAGGGCGCCAAGGTCATCCATGTGGACCCGCGCTTCACGCGCACGTCGGCCGTGGCCGACATCTACGCGCCCGTGCGCGCCGGGTCGGACATCGCCTTCCTCGGCGGCCTGATTCGCTACGTCATCGAGAACAACAAGTACTTCCGCGAGTACGTCGTCAACTATACCAACGCCTCGACCATCATCAACGACGACTATAAAGACAGCGAGGACCTGGACGGCGTGTTCTCGGGCCTGATGGAGTACAAGGGCGACCCGATGAACGGGTTCAAGGCCACGTACGACAGCAAGACCTGGCAGTACCGCCGCGCGCCGATTGGGGACCAGGGCCGCTCGGCCAACACGGCCCAGTCGGGCGAGCAAGGCGTCCAGTCCGGCCAGCAGAACCAACAGACGCCTCAGGGCCAGACCGGGGGGCAGAATCAACAGACGCCTCAGGGCCAAACCGGGGGGCAGGCTCCGCAGGTCCCGAAGGGGCCGCCCTTTGACGAACTCGTCCGCTCGCTGCGCCAGGTCGCCCCGGAGCGCGATGAGACGCTCGAAAACCCGCGCTGCGTCTTCCAGATCGTCCGCCGCCACTTCGCGCGCTACACGCCTGAAATGGTCGAGCGGGTGACGGGCTGCCCCAAGGACGTGTTCCTGAAAGTGGCCGAGACGCTGACAGCCAACTCTGGCCCGGACCGCACCAGCTCCTTCTGCTACGCCGTGGCCTGGACGCAGCACACCTACGGCGTCCAGATGATCGGCGCGGCGGCTCTGCTCCAGTTGCTGCTGGGCAATATGGGCCGGCCGGGTGGGGGCATCCTGGCCCTGCGCGGCCACGCCACCATCCAGGGCAGCACCGACATCCCCACCCTCTACCACAGCATCCACGGCTACATGCCCTCGCCGACGGCGCTCAAGGCCCACGACACGCTCCAGGACTATCTCAAGGTCGAGACGCTGCCCACGAGCTACTGGGCCAACATGCCCAAGTTCCTGGTCAGCTACTTCAAGTCCATGTACGGCGACGCGGCCACCAAGGACAACGACTTCGGCTACGACTGGCACCCCAAGATTGACGGCGACTACTCGCACATGGCGATGATGATTCGCATGGGCGACGGCAAGGTCAAGGGCATGTTCGCCATGGGTCAGAACCCTGCCACATCCATCAACGGGCGGCTCCAGCGCCAGGCCATGGGCAAGCTCGACTGGCTGGTGGTCAAGGACAACTTCGAGACGGAGACGGCGGCGTTCTGGTACAGCGCGCCCGAGGTCAAGAGCGGGGAGATTCCGTCTGCCTCCATCAAGACCGAGGTCTTCCTGTTCCCGTCGGCCCAGGTGGCCGAGATGGACGGAAGCTTCACCAACACCCAGCGCTGGGTCCAGTGGCACGAGAAGGCGGCCGACCCGCCGGGCGACTGCCGTACCGACCCCTGGTTCACCCACCAGTTGGCGCTTCGCCTCAAGAAGCTCTACGCCGACAGCACCCAGCCGCGCGACCAGGGCTTCAAGAACCTGCTGTGGAACTTCGACTTCGAGCCGGGCCAGTACCCCACCGATACTCGCATCCAGGGCGAGCCGGACACCGACAAGATTGTCCGCGAGATTCACGGCTACAACAGCCAGACCAAGGAACTGCTGGTCGGCTTCGCGGACCTCAAGGACGACGGCTCGACCACCTGCGCGTCGTGGATCTACTCCGGCCTCATGACCAAGGACGGCAAGAACAAGGCGCGCAACCGTCAGGCCGACCCGGACAACAAGCCCGGCAGCCACCTCAACTGGGCCTACTCCTGGCCCGCCAACCGGCGCATCTTCTACAACCGCGCCTCGGCCCGACCCGACGGCCAGCCGTGGAGCGAGCGCAAGAAGTGGGTCTGGTGGGACGGCTCCAAGTGGACCGGTAACGATGTGCCGGACTTCGCCGCGACCAAGGCGCCCAACGCGCCCCAGAACTACGAGGCCACCGGGCTGGACGCCCTGGCCGGCACCGACCCCTTCATCATGAAGGCCGACGGCCGCGCCTGGCTGTTCGCGCCGACCGGCCTGGTGGACGGCCCGCTGCCGACCCACTACGAACCCATTGAGACGCCCATCCAGAACCCGCTCTACAAGCAGCAGAACAACCCCATCACCAAGTACTGGGAGCGGGACAACAACAAGCTCGCCAAGCAAGGCGACCCGGCCTACCCCATCATCATCACCACTTACCGCCTCACCGAGCACCACCTCTCCGGCGTCATGAGCCGCTGGCTGCCCTGGCTGGCTGAGCTTCAGCCCGAACTCTTCATTGAGATGAGTCCGGAACTGGCGCAGGAGAAGGGGATTAAGAACCTCGACTTTGTGCGCGTGAGCAGTCCACGTGGCGCCATCCGCGCCAAGGCCCTCGTCACGCGCCGCCTGCGGCCCTTTGTCATTGACGGCAAGACGGTCCACCACATTGGCATGCCGTGGCACTGGGGCTACCAGGGCGTCGTGACGGGCGACGTGACCAACGACCTGACGGCGATGGTCGCGGACCCCAACGTGTCCATGCACGAGGGCAAGTCGTTCATGTGCAATGTCGAGAAGGCTACCTAATGCGTAGTGCGTAATGCGTATTTCGTCTCTCGGAATCTGGGTGGTCTTTCTCCGAAATACGGACTACGAAATACGCATTGCGCAAGGAGAAGATGATGGCCGAGCCAATGGGGTTCTTCACCGATACGACCGTGTGTATTGGCTGCAAGGCGTGTGAGGTGGCGTGCAAGGAGTGGAACCAGTTACCGACGTGGAATGGCGGCGCCAACACGCTGAGCGGGTTGAGCTATGACAACACGCGCCGGCTGGACGGCATGCACTGGCGGCACGTCCAGTTCATCGAGCAGTTCACCCCGGACCGCACCCAGCAGGCGCGCTGGCTGCTCATGAGCGACGTGTGCAAGCACTGCGTGCGTGCGGGCTGCCTGGAGGTGTGCCCAACGGGCGCGATTATCCGCACCGAGTTCGACACCGTGGTCATCCAGTCTGATGTGTGCAACGGCTGCCGCTACTGCATCGGCGCGTGTCCGTTTGGCGTCATCGAGATCAACCCGGTGACCCACACGGCGCAGAAGTGCACCCTGTGCTACGACCGGCTCCAGGTTGGCATGACGCCGGCCTGCGCCAAGGCGTGCCCGACGGCTTCGATCCAGTTTGGCACGGTGCGCGAGCTTCAGCAGCGGGCGCAGGGGCGGGTGCAGCAGCTCCAGTCGCAGGGCGTGAAAGATGCCTACCTGTACGGCGTGCCGGGTGACGGCTACACCGACGAGGTCGGCAGCCTGAACGCCTTCTTCCTGCTGATTGACCGCCCGGAGGTCTACGGCCTGCCCGCCAAGCCCAAGATGCCGTCACGCAACCTGTTCAACGGGTCGGCCTTCTCCATCGTCGGCGCGCTGGTCATCGGCTTGCTGGGCGTGTTCAACTTTCGCCAGCGGCGCATGGCCCCGGCCGGCGACGCCCAGGGCCATTGAGAGGAGAACGCCATGCCACCCTCTGACACCTTCTTTACCGCGTCACCCGAGTGGCGGTGGTGGGTGATTGCCTACTTCTTCCTGGGCGGGCTGGCCGGCGGTAGCTACTTCCTGTCGGCCCTGCTCGACCTGGTCGGCAACGAGCGCGACCGCCACCTATCGCGGCTGGGCTACTACATCGCCTTCGCGGCCATCGTGCTGTGCGCGCCGCTGCTCATCGTAGACCTGAACCGGCCCGACCGTTTCTGGCACATGCTGATCCAGTCGGAGCGGCCGCCGCTGCCCATGTTCAAACTCTGGTCGCCCATGTCGGTCGGCTCGTGGGCGCTGTCCATCTTCGGCGCGTTCGCCTTCGCCTCCTTCCTCGGCGCGCTGACCGAGTCGGGCCGTATCCGCTGGGCGCCCGCCCGCACCCTCAACGATGTGGTGCGGCGCGGCCGCCTCAGCGGTCTGTTTGGGCTGGTCGGCTCGGCATTCGGCTTCTTCCTGGCGAGCTACACCGGCGTCCTGCTCTCGGTCAGCAACCGCCCCATCTGGGCCGACTCGAGCCTGCTGGGGCTGCTGTTCCTGACCTCGGGTGGCTCGTCCGCCGCCGCGCTCATGCTCCTGCTCGCCCGCCGCAGCCCGAACATCGGGTCGGAGGCGGTGGGCTGGCTGTCGCGGATGGATGTCAGCATCACCATCATGGAGTTGATTGTCCTGGCCGGCGTGCTCATCTCCCTGGGCGCCGTCGCGCCGGTCCTGCTCACCAGCGTGTGGGGCATCCTGCTGCTGGTGGGCGTGGTCGGTCTCGGCTTGCTCGCCCCGCTGCTGCTCCACTGGCGGCCGCGCCTGCTGGGTAACCTGACCATCCCGGCGGCCGCCATCATGGCGCTCATCGGCGGCTTCATCCTGCGCGTGGTCGTCGTCCTCTCTTCGGAGGCCGTCCAGCACATCGCGTCGCTAGGAGGGTTCCCATGGCACGTCTAAAGCGGGGACTCTGGCTCGCCCTGCTGGCGCTGGGGCTGGCCCTGGCGGCGTGTAGCCCGGAAGCCACTCGCGACCGGGGGCAGGCCGGCGGCGACATCGGCAATCGGGGGTCGGTGGTGGAGATGCACGGCCCGACCAACCCCTTCCACGACACCGACC
>CAZFUK010000385.1:0-4250 GCA_964522005.1 uncultured Anaerolineales bacterium
CAATGCGTAGCGCCTGAAGGTCGATACTTCGGACATCGAGCACTCTCCTTTGCGTAGAAACCTCATGTCGCGGTGCAGTAGCCAATCGTACTGCGCATGTGTTATTCGTCCGCGCTGATAGCCGGCCCGGCCCGCTGTTCTGGCTCGACGAGGCTGACCGAGACCAACATCAGGCCGAGGTCGCGCACTTTCCTCAGCAAGCCATGCAGCGCCGCCTGGTCAACAGCGGAGCCATAGATGGTGGTCGTGCCGTCGCTTTCCTGGCTCAGGCTCAGGCCGTCGAACCAAGTCGCCCAGCGTCCGTCCAGGTGTCCCTTGACGCGGATGGCGTAACCGCCCTCTTCGTAACGGCCGGTAGAGGCTGTGTTTTGCTCATTGACCTCCTTTGGCATGTTGCTCATCTGGACCCGCCTCCCCGTCGGCTCTGTCGTACTTATCTTGGACCACACTATACCAGGGGATGGGGTGAGAGGGCATCACCACTTGTGGTGATTGATGGGGTGATTGGGGACAGGGGGAGGGGGTGAGGGTACGAAAAAGCCCCGGCTGGCGCCAGGGCTGGGGTTGGAGTAGGCAGGTTCGCTACATCAAATGGAGTTCCTCAGCGCGGCGGACCGCCGCCCGCCGGTTGTTGACCCCGAGCTTGCCGTAGATGTTTTTGATGTGGGTCCGCACGGTGTTCAGGGACACCACAAGCTCGCGGGCCAGGTCCGGTCCGCTCAAGTCGGTGGCGAGCAGCCGCAGCACTTCGCGTTCACGCTCGCTCAGCGGCTCCACTAAGGGATGAGGGATGAAGGACGAAGGATGAACATCGGCTGGCTCTCCAAAGGCGGCCAGCAAGGTGCGACGGTACTCCCTCAACCTTCCGCCTTCCTCCTTCATCCTTGTCAATAGCTCCGCCATTGGCTGGCCCTCGTCCACGAAAAGGCGAACGTAGCCCTCCGGTTGGGCCAGCGTCAGGGCGCGTTCCAGCGCCACCAGCGCGGCCGAGGTGTTGCCTTGGGTCTGGTGCGCCAGCGCCTGCAGCGCCAGAATCTCGATGACACTGCCCCCTCTCTCCCCTGCCTCCGCCGCTTGCCGCAGACGCTCCAGCAAGCCTACGGCCTCACGCCTGGCGCCGTCGTCGCCGTCGTGTTGATACCGAGCCAGGAGCAGCCGGGCCAGGGTGATGTGCTCGAACTCGCGCCCATAGCCCAGGTCGTCGTGGGCCGACACACCCTGCCCACGCGCCCAGTCGAAGGCTTCACCTAATCGCCCCTGCGTGACCCACACCCGTGCCTTCAACGCCGCGATAGGACGCACATGGGGGGAAAAGTCACTCATGTACAGGCGCTCGGCCTCGTCGAGCAAGTCGAGCGCCCCGGCTGCATCGCCCTGGGCCTCCCGAAGGCGCGCCATGGCCACATACCAGCGATAGCGGTTCTGCGGGAAGCCGGTGTGCTCCCCCAGTTCCTGGCTCCTGAGGAGGTGCTGCTCGGCCTCATGCAGATGGTTATGCTCACGGTGGAGCTCGCTCATTCCTACGTGCATATCCCCTGCGCCCCGCAGGACCGGGCCGCCCCCCTCCGTGGCGAGCCGCAAGCCGCGCTCATAGGTACGCATCGCCTCGCGGAGACGGCCTTGCGCCACGCGTATCGCGCACAGGGTGACGGCGCCGTTGATGGCGTCCGAGACGTTCCCCGCCCGGTGCAGACTCGCCATGCCCTCGGCATACGTCTGGTGCGCTGCCTCAAGCTCCCCGCGCGTCCAGAGGGCAAGGCCCAGGAACCCCGCTGCCCCACCGCGTGTCATATGATCGTCCGCTGGCGCTAGGTCGAGCGCTTGCCGGGCATGGGTCATTGTCCCGGCCACATCGCCTCGCGCCAGGGCCAGCCCCGCGCGCGCTATAGCGATGCTACCGCGTAGACGGCTTAAGGCCTCGTCGTCCACGACGACCATCGCCTCGGGCGCGCCGTCGGGCCGCGCACCTTCGGCGGCCGTCGTGTCTAGCCACCGTTCGGCGTTCCGCAGCCGCTCCTCCACCCCCTCGCGCGCACCGCTCGACAGCAACACATGGGCATACGCCACGTTAAGCACGGGCCGGCACCGGAGTACCCTACCGGGCAGCGCCTTCAGCCAGCCCAGCAAGGTGGCGTCCTGCCGACTGCGGCGCATGGCGGACCATGCCAGCTCGACCAGGCCCGCCGCGTGCGCGAAATCATCGGCGGCCAGGGCATGCCGGATGGCATCCGCCGCCGAACCCTGCTGCTCATACCACGCGCTGGCGCGTCGGTGGAGCGGGGGTACCTGGTCGGGCTGCTCAGCCCGCAGATGCGCCTGGAGAACGTCGGCAAACAGGTGATGATAGCGATACCACTGGCGCTGGTCATCCAGGGGTATGAGGAACAGGTTGGCGCGTTCCAGATGCTCAAGCAGCCGAGACGAAGGCTCAGTAAGCTCTCCGTCGTCCGCCCTCTGTCGTCCGTCGTCCGTCGTTTGTCGTTCGTCCAGCACGGCATCGCACAGCGGGCCACTCAGCCGGTCCAGAATCGAAGTCTGGAGCAGGAAGCGGCGCACCCGTTCGGGCTGCCGCCGCAGCACCTCTTCCACGAGATAGTCCACGATGTAGCGGTGGTCGCCCGCGAACGCCGTCACGAACTGCCTGACGTCCTCTCGCCCCCGCATGGATAGCGCCGCCAGTTGGAGGCCAGCCACCCAGCCTTCCGTGCGGTCTTCCAGCGCGGCGATGTCGGCCGCCGAGAGGCTGAGGCCCATGGCGTGGTTGAGGAAGTCGGCGGCTTCGGCGGGGGTAAAGCGCAGGTCGGCGGCGCGCAGTTCGGTCAATTGGCCTCGGGCGCGATAGCGTGCCAGGGGCAACTGCGGGTCCTCGCGCGTCGTGATGACCACGTGCAGCTGCGGCGGCAAGTTGTCGAGCAGAAAGGCGATTGCCAGGTCAATGGCCTGGTCGTCAATGAGATGGTAGTCGTCAAGGACGAGCACGAACCGATCTGGAAGCGAGGCGATTTCATTCAGCAGGGCGGTCAGGATTGATTCAGTGGGCGGCGGCTGAGGGGAGTGAAGCGCGGCCAACACCCCTTGCCCCACCGTTGGGGCAACAGTCTGGAGAGCCGCGACGAGGTAAGCCAGAAATCGTGCCGCGTCGTTGTCCCCTTCGTCCAATGATAGCCAGGCCGCGTGATTGACGATTTTCGATTGTGGATTGACGATTTCGTCCTGGCGGGCTGCCTCTACCGACCCATCGGCAATTGTCAAGCGTAAATCGTCAATCCAACTGCTGACCAGCGTCGTCTTGCCGAAACCGGCCGGGGCAGACACCAGCGTGAGGCGGCCCCTCAGTCCGGCTTCGAGTCGGGTGGTCAGCCTGGGCCGGGCTATGAAACCAGGCGGGGGGTGAGGCAGGAAGAGCTTTGTCACGAGGATGGGGAAAGGCTGAGTGCCCCGGAGCCAATCGCCCCAGTCCGCGGAGCCGATGACAATCGTCCCCGCGTCACCCTCGGCGGTGTGATAGACAAGCCCTGTCTCCCCTGCGACCGGCGTTGAACGCGCCATAGCCACCTCCTGGCCGACGCCAGAACCTACCCAACAGGTTACCACAAGTTGGGTAAGTCTGCAAAGCCAAGACCGGTGGCTTTCGAGTTCTGGAACACGAGGTAGGCAGGGACCGCCACCTCTGGCTCACGACCGAATCAAGCACTATTGGGGCGCGTCAGCTTGACCGCTTCCCCAGGCGCCTGCACCGGCGGCCATGCCGCCGGTGCGGTGTCAGGCTCCACTATGGACGGCTCCACGGCCAGGCCATAGCCGCTCTCAATCAGTTCCACCAGTCGGCGGGTAAAGCGCGCGGCCGGCCCCCCGTCAATCACGTCGTGGTCGAAGACCACCGTCAGGTTGAGCATCTCACGCGGCTCGATCCGCCCCTCCACAACGGCCGGCTTCCACGCGATTCCCCCCACCACCAGCCCAAGCGAGGCGCCTGTAGGGGTTAGCCCCCACCCGCTATGGCCCGCTCCAAACATGCCAATCGAGGTAACGTCAACCGTCCCGGCCATGGCCACGGGAATCGTCGGGTCACGGCGCATGATCAGACCGAGCAGGCCCTTGACCAGGCGAGAGAGCGGCCACGGGAGAAGCATGGCCGAACGGAACCAGGTAGGCATTCCTCGACCGGGCGGCAGGGGTTCAGCCTGTACCGCGCGGATTTCGTTGTGGATCTCCCGGTATGTCTTGCGGTTGGCGCCCCGGATGACATG
>CAZFUK010000385.1:4260-5400 GCA_964522005.1 uncultured Anaerolineales bacterium
CATGCCCCATCAGGGCGGATGGTAGGGCATGTTTTTCTTGTTCATGATAGGACCTCCCTTGAGGCATCGTGCACAGGAGGCATCAGTGTCGGTGACTCACGTCCGGCATCGGACATCCTACTGTCAGTCCTACGCAGCATCCGGAGGATCAAGATGGTGCGCAGGATGGCCCACACGCTGGCGAAGCCGCCGCCGAGGCGGGCGGTCCAGAAGATATCGGGCATGTAGAGCCGCAGGTAGCGGTCCAGCCCGCTGGCGCGCAGCAGGGCCGGGGCCGCCGCGAGCGACAGGTTGGGGACCAGCGGGAGCAGGATGTGGCAGGCCACCATGTAGGCGGTGGTAGGACGCGACGCCGAGTCGCGGCGCCAGGCCTGAATCCGTCGCAACGTGGCGGCGACGCCGATGGCCTGGACCAGTGGGATGAGCAGCAGGGCACGCATAGCCCACGGGATGATGCCAAGCTGAATGGGAGGCGGCTCCTGCCCGGCCAGCAGCGCGGCCACGCCGGCCCCCATCTCAGACAGGACAAACGGCAGCCCGTAGTGGTCGGCGTTGATGAGCAAGACGACGCCCTTCTTCTGCTCTGGCAGGAGGGCCATGTAAGACGAGAAGTCGGGGACGTTGCCGCCGTGCCAGACGATGCGTGTAGGGCCAATCCTCTCGACGAACCAGCCCATGCCGTACTGGCCAACCGAGCGGTTCATCACCTGGACGTCCGCCGCGCCGTGGTGCAGCACCTCGATACCCGCCGCCGAGAGGATCTGCGCGTCGCCGTAGCGGCCGCCGTTGAGATGGGCGATCAGCCAGTGCGCCATGTCCTCGGCACACGCGATGAGCTGACCCGCCGCGAGCGAGCCGGCCGGCAGGGGGATGTGGGGCGCGGCGACCGGGTAGGCGAACCAGTAGCGGTGACCGATCGCCAGGCCGTGCTGCCTGGCCGCTGTCTGCGACGTGTAGCTGTGGCGCATGTCGAGCGGGGCGAAGATGTGGCGCTCGATGTAGTCGGCATAGGATTCGCCGCTCACCGCCTCGATGATCAACCCTAGCAGGTTGTAGTTCAGGTTGCTGTACTCCCACGCCGCGCCAGCTGGGCGGCGCAGCGTGAGCGACGCCAGGGCGCGGGCCTGCCGCTCGGCCGCC
>CAZFUK010000386.1:0-1202 GCA_964522005.1 uncultured Anaerolineales bacterium
CCTGCTTATCTTCACGGGTATAAGGGGCTGACTTATCTGGGGTAGAACGAGTATCGTCAATGATATCACCACCGGCAATGTCTTCGATCTGGGTATCCTGGAACTTACCCTGTTTGCCAAAGTCAACGCCAGGGGTCACGCTACTAGGATGCGTGGTTTGAGAGCCACGAATAATGGAGCCTCCTGCTACCCCCCTGATCTTGCTCCTGCTGAAGTCGTTGCCTTCACCGAAGCTGACACCAGGACGAGAGGTGGCCTGGCTTGTGGGTTTCTCTGCTTCCCGCTCGAACTCAGCAGGGCCTACAGATACTTTCTTGAGACGCCAGCGAGTAAATTCACGGTAAACGGCTTGCCGACGCCAAAAGGCGAGTAGAATAAGGATCAGTACGAGAGCGATTAGGAGGTACAGTCCAGGGGGAGTAGCCGCTACGGTTAGCCATGCTGGCGGAGGGTAACCCATTATCTTCCTCCGGGTGAGGCAAAACGCGATGAATTGGTGAGTTGGCGTGTATAGCCTATAGAAGAGTACAAGTTGATATTAGCAGAGTTCAGGACCACTGTCAAGACTCCACCAACGGACATTAACTGATTACAGGAACTGAAGTGTTAAGCCGGCCGGAAGGGGAGGACCACAACCGTAATGTCGCCGAGGTCAGTAAGGGGCACGGTGGTAGTCGGGCTAGTGGGGAGTACCACAGGTCAGGACGTAGGCGACGATTTCACCCGGCTCGGGCGGCGGCGGGCTCGGCGGCGGCGGTGTCGGGGCTGAGGGCGCGCCAGAGGCGGACACCCACCTCGCGGAGCAGGTCGGCCGAGGCCAGTTGCCCCGACGGGTCCGCCCCGCCGACGAGGACGGGCTGGAGGCGGCGCAGCAGGTCGCCCGTGGCGTCGAGCGAGGCGCTCACTTCGACCGGGCAGGCTGTGGCCCCGGCGGCCAGGGTGTAGAGGCCGGGGCGGCCGGCGGGGGTCAGGCTGAGGTCGAGGGGCTGCGGCATGGAGGCTTCCTGCGCTGAGAGGCCCGACAGTGGGCCTGACCCTATTATAGCAGAATTGACGGAAGGGTCAACAGCGCAGGAGGCCCCTGGACCATGGTTTCCACGTCGTGGACCGCCCCGAGGCCCCGCCCCCGACCCCACCCCGGGAGAGGGGGGGGGTTTGCGGTCGGACCACTGACCCAAACCACGGCCGGGGAGGGGGGGGGT
>CAZFUK010000386.1:1212-5396 GCA_964522005.1 uncultured Anaerolineales bacterium
CCCTTCCCTGCCAGGGAAGGAGGGGACTTGGCCCTGGCTGACTCCCCCTTCCCTACCAGGGAAGGGGGCCGGGGGGTTAGGTTGGCAGGCAGCTTCCGACGGTGACTCTGCCAAGCTGGGGCGTTCAGGCCCCAGTTCCCGCTTGCGATACCCCTCGCTTGTGGGAACCTGCGGCCTAAACGCCGCAGCTTGTGGGGACCTGCGGCCTAAACGCCCAGCTTGTGCGGGACCTGCGGCCTAAACGCCGCAGCTTGCTGGTCAACGGTTCACCGGATGCACTATTCGGGATGACTCACGTCCCCACTTCGGTCGGCGCGGTCTACGTCACCGGGCCGAGGGAGGGCGCCGGCTCCGGCACACCTTCGCCGGTCTCCTCGCCCTCCACAGCGGGCGCGGGGAACAGGACGAAGATCAGGTTGACCAGGATGCCCAGGATGGACGCGGCGGCGATGGCCGGAACACCGGGGCCGATGGGCAGGTTGCCGCCCGGGAAGAAGTTGCCGCCGATGCCCGTCACCAGCACCACCGCGCCGATGGCAAGCTGGCGCGGGTCGAACAGGCTGACGCGCTCGCTCATCATCAGCGCGATACCCTGCATGCCGATGACGCCGAACAGGTAGATGGACAGCCCGCCCGTGACGGCGGTGGGCAGCGTGCCGACCAGGGCCGTCAGCTTGGCGACGAAGCCGAGCAGCATGGCGATGACGCCCGCCGCCAGGAGCACGGGGCCAGAGTAGTTGCGGCTGATCGCCATGAGCGAGTTGTTCTCGCCGTAGTTGGTGCCGGGGCTGGCGCCCAGCAGACCGTTGACCGCGTCGGCCAGGCCGTCGAGCACGAGGTTGAGGCCGATGAGCTTGCTCAGGCGGATGGCGGGGCGGCCCATCTCGTCGGCCAGGCGGTCCACGTACAGGCTGATCTGGTACAGGTGAGCCGTCGACTCGGGGATGGTGGCGATGGCGATGGGCGCGATGGCGAAGATCGCCAGCCAGGCCTTGTCGCTGCCGAAGGCGGGCAGCTGGAAGGGCGGGACGGCGAACAGCGGGGCCTGGGCGACGGCGTCGAAGCTGACCAGGCCCAAGGGAATGGCGACCAGGTAGCCGACGGCCGCGCCGAGCAGCACCGGCAGCATGCCGAGCAAGCCCCGACCGCGCAGATAGACCGAGAACACGATGGTCGCCAGGAGGGTGATGGTCGCCACGACCCACCACGTCCCACTGGCAATCGCCCCACCCTGGGCGTCCTTGAGGCAGCACACGCCCGACGCCATGTCGAGGGCCGCTTTCGACAGCGCGATGCCGATGACGATAGCGACGGAGCCGGTGATGATGGGCGGCAGGAGGCGGTCGAGGCGCTCCTTACCGGCGCGGGCGACGAGCAGCCCGACGAGGATGTTGACGAGGGCCGTGCCGATGACGCCCACCTGGGCGACGGCGGTGCCGTGGTCCTTGACAATGGCCGACGCGACGGCGATATAGCTAAAGCTGGATCCATAATACAGGGGGATGTAGGTGCGGCGCGTGAAGTAGCCGACGAGCAGGGCGACGATGGTCGCCGCGCCCGAGGCGAAGAGGGTGACGCCGATGTCGAACCCGATCAGGATGGCGCACAGGACGGTAGCCGGGAACATGGTGATGACGTGTTGGAAGCCGAGGCTCACCAACGCGCCCGGTGGGGGTGTGTCCTGGGGCAGGTAGCCCTGCACACGGCGAGAGGCCATACGAGACACTCCTTTGTCTGAGACGGTGGACAGGCAAGGGGTACGGTGCGGCCACGGGGGTCAGCGGCAGGCCCTCCTTTCGCGCGCCCGGCAGGCACGCGCTATGCGGTTGTCATGGGTTGGCGGGCGGGGCGTACTATAGCAGCAAACACCGAGGGGGGCAAATGGTTACCGCTTAACAAGAGACCTGACAGGTCTTGGAGACCTGTCAGGTCTGGGTGATCGTTACTCGACGGACGCCAGGAACTCGAAGAACAGGGCCTTCCAACGCTCGGCCGCATCCACCACCGGACCGTGGCCTGACCCTTCGAACATCTCCATGCGCACCTGGCCGCCCGCGTCGCGGTAGCGCTCTAGCACCGTGCGAATCTGCGCCACCATCGGCTGCGGCGGGTAGACTTCGTCGCCGGGCCAGCCCGGAATCAGGCCCAGCTTGCCGAGCGTGCCCATCTCCCACGCCGAGCCGTCCGCCACGACAATGTCCTGGCTGCCGTGGGTCCACAGGATGGGCGGCTTGGGCTGGAGGTTCACGATGTCGGCCCAGTTGCAGTACTTGGGCGACAGGGCGTTGAGGATGCCCCGCGTACCCGGCGCGATCCCCGGCCAGTTCTCCGACGTCGTGAAGTCGCCGGGGTAGCCATCGTCACCCATGAGCGTCTTGAGAATCTCGTCCACCAGCAGGTCCTCGCGCTCCGGCGGCTCACGGTGAGACGCGGCCCAATACGACGAGTTCATGACGTTGCGCGGCGAGAAGGGGCTATCGGCGCTTCGGTCATGGTTGGCGAGGCGCTGGACAAACTCGGGGTTGACCCCGCCCGCGCCCGACCCGGCGTAGTCCGGGAAGCAGGGCGTGCCGTCCGCCTTGACACCGCCGAAGCCGTAGGGCGAGACCGGGTCAACAAAGGTCAGCGACGCGACCGGGCGGTCCATGGCGTAGGCGGCGATGGCCGCGCCGCCCGTGGACCAGCCAACGAGGTGGACGGAGCGGGTGATGCCGAGGCCGCGCACGAGCGAGTAGGTGTCGTCGGCCCAGTCGCGCAGGCCGCGCGTCGCGTCAAGGGGCGCCGGCTCAGTGTCGCCAAAGCCGCGCATGTCGGGGGCGATGAAGCGATAACGGGCGGGCGCGCCGGGCAGGATGTGCTCGTAGAACCGGCCGGTGCTGAGGTTGCCGTGGACCAGGACGACGGGAATCCCGTCCTCCGGGCCGTACTCGATAAAGCGCATGCGGAGGCGGTCCGTGGCGAGAGTCTGGGAGCGAACCCCTGGTAGCAAAGTCATGGCTACTCCTCTTTGGTGGATGGTGGTTAGTGGATAGTGCTTACAGCGTGCCCTTGGTGCTGGGCACGCCCTGGCGGCGCGGGTCGGCCGCGACGGCGTCGCGCAGGGCGTGGGCAAATGCCTTGAACAAGGCTTCGGCGATATGGTGGCCGTTCTGGCCCGTCAGCAGCCGCAGATGCAGCGTCATACGGGAGTTGGCGGCCAGGGCGATGAAGAACTCCTGGACCAGTTCGGCGTCGAAGCGGCCAATGGTCGGCGCGGGGAACTGGGCGTCGAAGGTCAGCAGGCCGCGCCCCGACAGGTCAATCGCCGCCAGGGCCAGCGCCTCGTCCATCGGTGTCAGGGCGTGGCCGTAGCGGCGGATACCCCGCCGGTCGCCCAGCGCCTTCGCCAACGCCTGCCCTAGCGTGATACCCACGTCCTCGACCGTGTGATGGTCGTCCACCTGGGTGTCGCCGTGGGCCTCGACGGTCAGGTCCACCAGGCTGTGGTGGGTGAGCAGGGTCAGCATGTGGTCAAAGAAGCCGACGCCGGTGGAGATCGTGGCGCGGCCCGTGCCGTCCAGGGTCAGTTCCACCCGCACACTCGTCTCCCCCGTCGTGCGCTCCACCCGCCCCGCGCGTTCACCATTGCTCATCCTGCCCCCTCCCCCACAGTGCTCCGCTCAAGATAACAATCAAGGAAGGTCCTCACTCAGGTCGCGCCACGTGGGATTCACAGCATCAATTAGGGCAATCTTCTTGCTCCGTCGCCAACTCTTGATTTCCTTCTCGCGCGCAATTGCACTCCGCACGTCGCTCGTTACTTCGTACCAGACGAGGCTCGTCAGGTTATACTGAGAGGTAAAGCCCTCGACCAGCTTATGTTTATGCTCATAGATGCGCCGCGCCAGGTTATTGGTCATGCCAGTGTACAACATACGAGAGGCATTCGTCAACATGTAGACGCAGAAGGTGCGCTCAGCCACATCTATCCCCTTGTAACCTCCGACTGTCATCCCGAACGGAGTGAGGGATCTGTTCCGAGGACGTGCCCGAGCAGATGCCTCACTTCGCTCGGCATGACATCCGACTGTCATCCCGAACGCAGTGAGGGATCTGCTCCGAAGACACGCCAGAGCAGATTCCGCGCGTCGCCCCCCCAGACAATACACACACCACCCGAACGCAGGTAGGGGGGAGATGCCGGG
>CAZFUK010000387.1:0-5393 GCA_964522005.1 uncultured Anaerolineales bacterium
ACAAGGGAAGGGGGAGTTAGAGACGCCCCTCCCTTGCTAGGGGAGGGGATGGGGGAGGGGTTTGTCGTCGCGGCCCATGACTTTGATATGGCTTGGGCTGCGTTCCCGACCGTATTGACATCTAAGAAAGGCTCTGCTATAACTAAACGCTCATCCCGCTAGACAAGGAGACCCGTTATGCCCTCGAAGATCGGCCTGGACTCCAACCGCCCCGTCATCCTGGACCCGCCATTGGCCGGCGCGCCCGCGCCCACCGTCGCCGACCCCCAGCTCATTGTGGATACGGGCGCGGCCTGGGTGCGCCTCAACTTCGTCCTCGCCCCCTGGACCAGCCCGGATGACCAGACCCCCTTCCAGGGCCGCACCTGGGAGCAGTTCTACCGCCAGCTCGTGAACCAGTACCGCGAGCGGGGGCTGCGGGTCTACGGCTTGATCAACCACGAGGCGGCGCGTGAGGTGCCGGGCGACTTCTTCCGCCAGCCTGTGGACGACACAGGTGGCGACGACCGGGCGCGGGCGGACCAATGGGTCGCCCACTACGCCGAGATCTTTGGCCGGGTCTTCCAGTTGTTCCAGGACAGCGTGGACGCCTTCGAGTCGTTCAATGAGCCGGACGACTGGCACGGCGGCGGCGGTAACTGGATTCACCCCTCATGGTTCGCCGTCATGCTCCAGGCGGTCCACGACGAGGTGCGGGGGCGGCTGGGGCTGCGCGGGTCGCGGCTGGTCAGCGGGCCGCTCCAGGGCCTGAACCTGAACGAGGCGGTCAACAACAACGCGGCGGCGGGCTACCTGAACCAGGCCTATCAGTTTGGGCGGCAGCGGTTTGGCTGGGGCGGGGGCAAGCCCTTCCCGTTCGACGGCGTCGGCTATCACCTGTATATCACCCAGGTGTTCGACCAGGACTGGGCCAGCCAGGAGGTCCGCACGCGGCGGGTGTACCGCCAGTACGTGGACCAGATGATGGACGTGATTCGCCGTCACGAGGGGCCGGCCACAACGCGCCGGCTGTATGTCTCCGAGATGGGCTGGCCGGCCGAGCAGGGCGACGTGGACGCCGAGGACTTCCAGGCGCGGTCGGCCGACCTGGGCGTGCGGCTGCTGGCGGCGGACCCCGCCATCGCGGTCGGCATCTGGTTCTGCACCCAGGACTTCGACCCCCACCGCTGGGGGCTGTACCGCCAGGGGGGGGTGACGCCAGACCAGGCCAAACCGGCCCTGGCGTCGTACCGCCGCGCGGCCGAGTCGCTCAAAGGCGCCGCGCCGCTGGCGCCGGAGCCGGGTGTCGAGACCGAGCCGGTCAGCTTCACCAACCAGGACCTCATCAACGCCGTCTTCCGCGCGGGCAACGACCTGGGGGTGAACTGGTTTGGGATACTGGCGCGGGCCGGGCTAAACGGCCTGGTCAACGACCGTCAGGCCATTTATAGCGGGTTGCCGATTGACCTGTTGCCCAACCTATCCCCGGCCGAAAGGGAAGCCATCCAGCGCCACCTGCCGACGGAGACGCGGGCGTTTGATGAGGAGGCCGTGCTGCCCGCGCTGCGGCCGCTCCTGACGGGCAAGGGGGTCTTTATCCTGAACCTGGAGCAGGTCGAGGGCGGGGACGCGGCGGCGATTGTGGGCCGCGCCCAGATGGCGGGCCTGACGCATGTGGTCATCAAGGTGGCCGATGGCGCGCTGCCCTATGGCTACGACCGCAAACGCGGCGACCTGGCCGCGCCCGTGGCGGCCGCGCTTCAGGCGGCCGGCCGCCAGGTATGGGGGTTGCAGACACTCTACGGCCAGCGCGACGTGCTGCCCCTGGCCCAGGCGTTGACGGCGGCGCAGCGGGTGGCGAGCCTCGGCCTGGATGGGCTGGTCATCAGCGCGGGGCCTGACTACGAAGATGGACCTGAGCAGGCGACGGCGTACATGCAAACGCTGCGGGCCAACCGGCCTACCCTGCCCGTCGCGCTCAGCTCGTATCGCTTCGTGCGGGGCCGACGCAGCTTTCCGTGGCAGGAGTTTCTGACCCAGTGTGACCTGCACATGCCCCAGGTGCTGTGGGGGCGGCGTGACCCGGTCGGAACGCTGACGCGCTCGCTCCAGGAGCACGGCCAGCATCGCGTGCGGCGGACCATCCTCCCCACCGCCGGTGTCGCACCGACGCCGACACGGGCGGGGGCGACGGCCGCGCAGTTGCGGGACTTTCTCCGGGCCGCGCGCGACGCCAAGCTGCCCGGCGTCAACCTGCTCGACTGGCGCCACCTGACCGACGCCCACTGGGAGACCCTGTCCGATTTCGAGTGGACCCTATAAGCGAGGACGCGCATGGACCTGGGTGTGACCTACATTCCGAGCCACCTGCCCGACCACATCCGCGCCGACATGGCCCACCTGGCCGACATCGGCTGCACGGAAACTCTGTTCGCGCTCCAGGAGAACCACCTCAACAACCTGACGGGCGCGTTGCACTTCGGCGCGGACCTGGCGCGGCAGGCCGGTCTGCGCCCCTACGCCGTGGTCTGGGGCTACGCCAACACCTTCGGCGGGGGGCGGATGTCGAAGCTGATGCTAGAGCAGCCGGACGTGTGGCGCGTGGCGCGCGACGGGACGCGGACCCCCATGGCCTGCCTCAACCATCCCGTGTTGGCCGAGCGGTTCGAGACCTTGACCCGCATGTGCCGCGAGGCGGGCTTCCTGGGCATGTTCGTGGACGAGCCGACGCGGCAGGAGTGCTTCTGCGAACACTGTCAGGGGCGGTTTGGCGGTGATCTGCGCGCGGCCGCTCCGACCGAGTACGAGGCCTTCCAGCGGCTGACCGTCCTGAGCTACACGGCGGAGCTGTGCCGCCGCGTGAAGGCGGTAGACCCGACGCTGACGACCATCACCTGCCTGATGCCGGTAGACCGGCTGGTGTGGGAGGCCGTGGCGCAAATCCCCGAACTGGATGTGCTGGGCACGGACCCGTATTGGCTGCTGCCAGCGATGCGGCTGACGCTAGACGAGGCGGTGGAGCAGACGGTCGCCATGAAGAGGCTGTGCCAGCGCCACGGCAAGCAGTCCCAGGTGTGGCTCCAGGGGTGGCGGATACCGACGGGGCAGGAGGAGGCCGTCTACGCCGGGGGGAAGGCGCTGGCCGCCGTCGGCTGCGACTCGTTCTACACCTGGTCGTTCCGGGGCGGCCTGGGCACCTACGAGGCGTGCGACGACCCGGCGCGGACGTGGGCGAGTGTGACGCGGCTGTACCGCGAACTCAGTGGCCGCCCACCAGGTAGCGCCGACGATAGATGATGGCGGCAAAGAGCAGGCCGCCCTGACCCAGCGCGTTAATGACGGTGTAGAACTGGTTGAAGTAGAATGAGAGCAGGTCGAGGACGGTCAGCGAGAGCGCCAGGGCCAGCACGCCCATCGCCAGCCCCCGGGCTTCGCGCCCCGTGGCGAAGGCGCCGAGACCCATGAAAAACAGCAGGCCCACCAGGACCGACAGCGAGACGTGGACGGTGAGCCAGATCAGGCTGCGGCTGATGTACTCGGTCGTCCCGCTGAGGATGATGTACTGGTAGTTGGCGAAGCCGTTGACGGCCAGGTCGGTCAGGGTCAGTAGTTCGAGGACGGCCAGCACGCCGCTGGCGGCGAAGCCGACCAGGAGGTACGCTTTCAGCAGGGGGCGCGTGGCGCGGCGGGAGGCGAACTCGCGGAAACGCAGATAGCCGCGATACAGCTTGCCGTGCCGAATCTCGACCACCCGCAAGTCCTCCTGGTTGATGAAGGTGAGCAGCGCCGTGGCTAGCTCCGCCATGTTGGCGTCGCTCTGGTCGGCGGCGACGCGCTGGAGTAGAGTCTGAAGTTGGCGGCGCTCCTCCGCGTCCAGGTCGTGGTCCAGCACCTCCTTCATGTCGTCCAGCGCGCGGTAGAGGTTGGTGCGGGTGTCGTCCTGGCGCAGGCGGCGCACCTGGAGGGTCAGCCATAGGGCCAGCAGGAAGAAGGCGTAGATAATCGGCGCGGCGACCGGATAGAAGTAGTCGTTCTGGGCCGTGATAAACTTCCCCACCTCATCAATGAACAGCCCCACACCCACGCCCGTCAGCACCGCGCTGGCCGTCAAGGCCCAGCGGTTCGCCAGAACCAGCGTCAGCAGCGCGGCGATGAACAGCAGCAGCCCGCCCCACAGCACGTGGGCGATGTGCAGCGCGCCGCCGCCGATGCGGGGGTAGCCGGTGAGTTGCAGGTAGAACCGCGTCAGCGTCACCGACAGGGCGAAGCTGACCAGCATGACCAGCATGTAGCGCTCGGCGAACACGCGCTTGACGGGGGTGCGGGTGGCGGTCAGGGCAGACATAACGCCTCTAACTAGCGCGCCAGTTCGACGGCGCGGTAGGCGTCCAGGACGCCATAGCCCACAATGGGGTTCGGACGCTGGGACAGGTCCACGTGCGCGGCGCAGGCCAGGCTCAAGGCGGGGGGCAGCAGGTTGCCCGGCCCGCCGCGATAGGGCGCGGCCGAGCGGCGCAAGATGTCCTCGGTACGCTCGATGTCGCCCACCAGGCGCGGGTTGGCCGACCACAGCAGCGCGACGACGCCGACGACGTGCGGCCCCGCTTGCGACGTGCCGTCGCCGATGAAGTAGGCGCCGCCTGGGTAGGACGAGAGAATGCTCGCGCCCGGCGCGACAAGGTCGGGCTTGAGCCGGCCGCTGCCGTCCACGGTGACCGGTCCCACACTGCTAAAGCTCGTCACCTGGCCGTCGCGGTCTATCGCGCCCACCGAGAAGACTTCAGGGTAGACCGCCAGGGGCGCGCTGACCGTGCCGCACCCCGGCCCCTCGTTGCCCGCGCTGGCCACGACGAAGACCCCCGCCGACCGCAGCGCGCGCACGGCCGGTTCGAGGGACAGGGGGTCGCAGCCCTCGGTGTCCTGGGGGCAGCCCCAGGAGTTGTTGAGGACGTGGGCCGAGCGGCGCGTATCGCCCGCGTGGAAGGGGTCACCGTCACGGGGGAAGGGCGCGAGCATGAACTGGAGGCAGTCCAGGTAGCGGGCCGGGTTGCCGACGTTGCGGCCCAGGTTCTTGCAAGCCATCCACGTCGCGCCCGGCGCCACGCCGACGGTCTGGCCCAGGGCGATGCCGAGGGTGTGCGTGCCGTGGCCGTCGGTGTCGGTGGGTTCGGGGTCGCCGTCCCACGGGTCATACCAGTTAAGGTCATGGACGGCTGCCGCGCCTTGCCCGCCGCGATACGTGGCCCGCAGTTCGGGGTGCCTCCAGTCCACGCCCGAGTCGGATTGGCCGATGACGATGCCCTGGCCGCGCACGCCAAACGCCTGCCAGACGCCCGGCGCGCCAATCGCCTCGATATTCCAGGGCGGCGCAGTGGGTGCGGGGGCGTCGCCCTCACTGGGCGGCATGGGTTCGG
>CAZFUK010000388.1:0-5392 GCA_964522005.1 uncultured Anaerolineales bacterium
GGGCTAAGTAGCACCGGGTTGTGGGTATAAAGGTGGGGCCCTTACTCGTCGCCTGAGCGACTGCCCTTGTAGATAAGGGGCGCCCAGAGGCGGTAGGGGACTATCTCGATGGGGCGCATCATCTCGTTGTCCTCGTGCCCGAGTAGGTGGCAGTGCCAGACGTAACGCCCCGGCAGGTCAAAGCGGACCTTGACCCGGACAATCTCGCTGGGATAGGCGATGACGGTGTCCTTGAGACCAGTTTCCCAGGGATCGGGGGGCCGGGTCACCCCGGTCCCACGCACCTCGCGGTTGACGACCTCAAACCCCACCTGATGGATATGGATCGGATGGGCGTGCATGGTGAAGTTGTGGATTTCCCACACTTCCGTCGTGTTCAGCACCGGTTTCTCGGTGATGTCGTCGGCCCAGCCGCGCGCGGAAGGGCCGCCCCGAGGGTTGAGGACGCCGAGCTTCGCCTCGGTCGGCCCGAAGGGGGTATCGCTGGCACAGTCCAGCACCAGCGCGCCCTCGTGCTCGGTCACGAACACTGTTTGCGACTCGCGCTCGTTGAGCGAGACCTGGCGATTCTGGCTGGCGGGACCGAGGGCGGTGCGGGTCGGCAGGGTCAGGCTGAGCGGAGGCGCACTGAGGTCGGGGCCGGTCGGCGCGCCGACGCGAAACTGCATGACCTGGCCCGTGGTGTTCGGGTCGGCCGAGGGGAAGTCTTGGCCGGGCCGGCCGCCGTGGAACGCCGCGTCGGGGCCGAGATTGAGCAGGGTCAGCGTGATTCCCGGCGCGATGCCCGTCAAATCCACAATGACGTCGGCGCGCTCCGCCGGGCCAAGCACCAGTTGGTCGAGGCGGACGGGCGCCGGCAGGAAGCCGCCCTCCGCCCCAATCTGGTAGAACGGCACGTTCGCGTTGAACTTGAGGATGAGGAAGCGGGCGTTCGAGCCGTTGAGCAGACGCAGGCGGTAGCGGCGCGCTTCGACATCGGCGTAGGGCCAGGTGCGACCGTTCACCACCAGGGTGTTGCCAAAGAACTCCGGCGACCAGATGGGCGGGACATCGCTGGGGCCACCGCAGGCCGGGTCGTGCATAAATGGGATCTGAAGCTGGTTGGGGGCGAGGCCCTGGGCCTCGGCGCGGCTGTCGGGCAGATAGAGCGAGCCGTCCGCCTTGAAGGAGCGGTCCTGGATGAGCAGCGGTAGCTCGTAGTACGGAGCGCCGGGCGGGTCGTTGGGCGCGGGTGCGGGGCCGGGTAGGGCGCCCGCGACGCTGTCCTCCGGGCCGCCACGCAGCAGGTAGAAGCCGGCCAGCCCGGCATAGACGTTGGCGCGGGTCACGCCGAGCGTGTGGTCGTGGTACCAGAGGGTCGAGGCGGCCTGATCGTTGGGGTACTGGTAGACCGAGGAGCCGGGCGTCCAGTCAACCTCCTCCCGCGCCGCGAACTGCGCCTTGAAGGGGTCATACCACGTTCCGACCCGGCTGAAGCCGGCCGGGATATTCTGGGCGGCCGGGAGATACCAGGCTTCGGGATAGCCGTCGCTGTCGTCCGTGGTGTGCGCGCCGTGCAAGTGCGTGACAAGCGGGACCGGGCCGCTGTAGAGTGTGTGGTCCATGCCATGGTTATCGCGCCCGCTCGCGCCGCCAGCCGGATTGGCCCAGTGGAGCGTTTGGTCCACGGGCAGGAAGTAGGGCAGATAGCCTCCCTGGCTGTCTACCAGGTCGTTGATCCACTTGACCCGCACGGGGCGGTTGTAGCGCGCCTCGATGGTGAAGCCGGGGTAGCTGAACGAGTCGGGCGCGTTAGCCGCGCCATAGCCCCACACGGTGCTGGGCCGCAAGCCCAGGCTGCGCGGGAGAATGTGCTGTTGGAACTGGCGGGCCGCGATTTCGTAGTAGTCTACGGCCTGGCCGTCCACGGTGAGTTCGGCGGTGCGGGGCATGGCGGGGGGTACTAGCAGCGGCTCGACGTACTTGGGGATACGCCCGGCATCCAGGAGGGCGCTCGTGGCGGCGGGGGTGATGGTCGGGGGATGAGTGTGCCCCGGCGTGGCCGTCGGGGTGGGGGTGGCGACGGTGGGCGAGTTGGTGGGCGTCGCCGTCCGCGTGGCCGTCGAGGTGGCGGTTGCCGTGGCCGTGGGGCTGACCCTGGCGGGCGTAGGGGTCGCCGTCGGGGTGGCGGGCGTGGCCGGCGCGGCGCGTGTCGGCGTGGCCGTTGGGACCGCAGCCCGTGCGGTCGCGGTGGCGCTGAGCGTGGCCGTGGGCGTCATGGTGGAAGGCTGTGCGGTGGCGGTGGCGGTGGGCGAAGTGGCGGCGCTGACGCCAACCAGGACGACGCCGCGCATGAAGAAGTGCGCGCTACAGTAGTAGGTGTAGGCGCCGGGGGTCGTAAAGACGCGCTCAAAGGGCTGGCCCTGGCGCAGCAAGCCACTATCCCATACGCCATTATCACTCGTCGTGGTGTGGCGAACGTCGTCGCGGTTGGTCCAGGTTACTTTATCGCCAGTGCAAATGACCGTGCGGGCGGGGCTAAAGGCGAAGTTCTGGATGTCCACGTTGACATCGCCACTGACACATGGCACTAGGGTCGCGGTCGCCGTGGGCGTCTCAGTCGGCGCCGTCGCGGTGGGCGTCGCTGTCTCCTCGGCTGTCTCGGCCGCGGCCAACGCGGCCCGCGAGTGAGCCTCGGCTGTTTCACTAGGGGCCGCGCTGGTCGAGTTGAACATCAGGCCGATGAGGACGCTACACAGGGCTAACGGCAGGAGGAGGGGCAGCAGGGCGGGGAGGAAGTCTGCCCGGCGCGTGGAAGAACCAGTCGGCATGGGTGGGAGGCGCCTTTCGTGACGAAGTCGGTGATGTGGGCAGACCTCCCGCAGCGGAAGGCCGGGGCCGGCGGTTAAACGCCTGCAACAAGCTCGACCCAAGTATACCACATTTGTTCTCGGGGCCATAACGGCTGGATGTAGGCGGCGACGCAGCCTCTTGACAAGGCTGGCGTGCTCGACTATACTCGTTATAAACTGGGCGTCTGTTTGTCCTGGCGGGACGGCGCGATGCCAGCGGCATAGCGGACAGATGTCGGTGCATTCATGTGTGGCGGAGTTCCTGAGGTAGGAGTTGAGCATTAAGCTGCTGGGTGGTTTTTCTTGTGTCTCCGATGGTAAGCCCGTCACTCGCCTGAACTCCCCACGCTTGCAGTCACTGCTGACCTATTTGCTCCTAAACCGCGATACCCCCATCGCCCGCCCGCAACTGGCCTTTCTTCTGTGGCCCGAGTCGGAAGAAGCCAAGGCGCTCAATAGTCTACGGGTGGCGCTGCACACGCTGCGGCGAGCGCTGCCCCACGCCGACGCCTCCCTGGTGATTGACACTCAGTGCGTGCAGTGGCGGACGACGCCGTCGCTTCGCCTGGACGTGGTGGCCTTCGAGAGCGCGGTGGCGGCGCGGCACGGCCCCCTCACCAGCACAGGTAACGCCTGGCAGACAGCCGTCGAACTCTACGCCGCCGACCTCCTGCCGGGGTGCTACGACAGCTGGATTGAACCGCACCGCGAGCGGCTGCGGCAGATGTTCATCGCCGCGCTGGAACAGCTTACCGAGGCTTTCGAGGGCGTGGGGGACTATCGAGCGGCCATCGTGTACGCCGAACGCCTCTTGCATCATGAGCCACTGCGTGAGGACGTGTACCGCCAGTTGATGCGGCTGCACGCACGGAGTGGAGACCGCGCCGGGGTCCAACGCACCTATCTAACGTGTGCGGCCGTCCTCAAGCGCGAACTGGGCATCGAGCCAGCCACGCTGACCCAGGAAGCCTACGCGCATCTATTGAGCGAGGGCGCGCCATCCCTGGCAGGCAGCGGCCGCGGTAGCGCTTCAGCCAGTCAGATGCCGACGCCGACAACGAGCTTTGTCGGACGCGCGAACGAGATCGCCGACCTTCGGTGCGCCCTGGGGCAGCACCGGCTGGTGACGGTGACCGGCGCGGGTGGCTGTGGCAAGACACGGCTGGCGTTGCAGGTGGCGGCGGGCTTCGTCGCGGATGCTCAGTTCGCCGACGGTGCGGCGTGGGTGGACCTGGCGCCGCTCACCGACCCCGCCCTCGTCCCCCAGGCCGTCGCCACGGCGCTGGGCGTGCGCGAGCGCCCCGGCCAAGCCCTTGTGGAGACACTGGGCGAGGCTCTCCAGGCTCGGCATCTCCTCCTTGTGCTCGACAACTGTGAACACCTGGTGGGAGCCTGCTCGTCCTTGGCCGACCGACTGCTCTCCACCTGTCCCCGCCTTGTGCTGCTGGCGACGAGCCGCGAGCCGCTGGGCGTGGCCGCCGGCCTGGCCTGGGCAGTCCCGCCGCTCGCCCTGCCCAGGCCACCTTCCGACCCCGCGACTCCCGACGACATCCTCCGTCTGGCGCACGCCGATGCCGTCCAGTTGTTCATCGCCCGCGCCCTCGACACGCTACCGAGCTTCCGTTTGACGACGGTCAACGCGGCCGCCGTGGCGGGGGTGTGCCATCGCCTGGACGGTCTGCCGCTGGCGATTGAGTTGGCGGCGGCGCGGGTCAAGGTGTTGAGTGTCGAACAGATCGCGCAGCGGTTAGATCGGGCCTTCAGTCTTCTGACGCGCGGCGCCCCGACGGCCCTGCCGCGTCACCAGACGTTACGCGCCACGATGGACTGGAGCCATGACCTGCTCTCCGAGGGCGAGCGCCTTCTCCTGCGGCGCCTGTCCGTCTTCGCGGGTGGATTTACGCTGGCGATGGCCGAGGCGGTGGCGGCCGACGGGAGACTGGCGAAAGAGGACGTGCTCGACCTGCTATCGGAGTTGGTGGATCGCTCCCTGGTGGTGGTTGACGCTGGCGACGGCGCGGGCGAAGCGCGCTACCGGCTGCTGGAGACCGTCCGCCAATACGCCGCCGAGCGGTTGGCCACCGCCGCCGAGGAGGGTGACGTCCGCGACCGTCACCTGGCCTTTTGCGTTCAACTTGCGGACCAGGCCGAGCCAGAGTTGGCCGGTAGCCGGCAAGCGGAGTGGATGGCGCGGCTGGAACAGGAGCATGATAACCTGCGCGCTGCCTTACACTGGGCGTACGAGCGGGGGCAGTCCACCCTTGGCCTCCGCCTGGCGGCCGCCTGCGGCAACTTTTGGTTCGTCCGAGGCTACGTCTCGGAGGGCATGGGGTGGTTGGAGCGCTTGTTGAGCCTGCCGCAGGGCGAGACAGGTGACCTGGCGACCCGCGTCAGGGCCACCTACCAGGCGGCGAAGCTCCACTGGCGAGGTGGCGATTTGACCGAGGCGGGGGCGTTGGCCGAGGCGAGCCTGCGCGCGGCCCGCGCGCTCGACGACTGGCGTAGCGCGGGCCGCGCCCTCAACCTGCTGGGCATCCTGGCCCTGGACCAGCACGACAGCT
>CAZFUK010000389.1:0-5386 GCA_964522005.1 uncultured Anaerolineales bacterium
TGGCCGCCAAAGTCGTAGCCCCACACGGCGTCCAGGATGGTCTCGCGGGGGAGAACCTGGCGCGGGTGGCGCAGCAGGTACTCCAGGAGGTCATACTCCTTGGGGGTGAGGGCGAACTTGCGCGCGCCACGCCGACCCTCACGGGTGGCCGGGTCCAGGCCGAGGTCGGCGAAGACCAGGGGGCGATCCCTGGCCTGGGTCTCGCCCCGCCGCAGCAGGGCGCGCAGGCGGGCCAGCAGCTCTGGCGTGGCGAAAGGCTTCACCAGATAGTCGTCAGCGCCCGCGTCCAGCCCCTCGACCCGGTTATCGACGGCGTCGCGCGCGGTGAGCATCAGGATCGGCGTGCTGTCGACGGCGCGGATACGGCGGGCGACCTCGATGCCGTCAACGCCGGGCATCATCCAATCCAGGACGATGACGTCGGGGCGCTGCACGAGGGCCTGGTCGAGGGCAGCCTGGCCGTCGAGGGCGGTCAGGACGTGATAGCCCTCGTAGGTGAGGGTGCGGCGCAGCATATCGACGATTCGACGGTCATCGTCGGCGACGAGAACGGTGGGCATGAGATGGCGTCTCGAATAGGGTATATCGCGTCTCAATTGTAGCCGGGTCCCCCTGAGTGACCAAAGACGAAGGACCAAGGACCAAGGGAAGACAGCAGCCCTTGGTCCCTGGTCGTTGGTCCTCGGTCGTTGTTACTGCTGCTGAGGCGCGGGCGTCGCGTTGGGGCTGGGCGTGCCGTTCTTGCCGCTACGGCCGCCGCGCGGGCTGGTCTGGCCATCGGGAGCGGCGAACTTGCCGCTCGGGCCGAAGGACTTGCTCAGGTCCCAGTTAGCCGCCTCGGTGTCGATGCGCTGCTTCATCTGGGTCGCCTGGTCGGCGGTCAGCTTGCCGGCCTGCTGGGCCGCGTCGATCTTCGCCTTAGCGTCAGCGATGATAGCCGCCTTGACCGCGTCGGCCGAGACGCCCTTCTCCTGGGCGACAGCCGCCAGGGTCTTGCCGCTGCGCAGGGCGGTCATCAGGTCGGCGGTGGTCATGTTTAGCGCCTTAGCTGCCGCGTCGAGGCCGCCCATCATACCGCCGGGGCCGCCGCGACCGTGGTCGCCGAAATCGCCACGGCCGCCGCGACCGCGCTCGCCGAAGGGAGGAAGGCCGGGGCCCTGCCCTGGCTGCCACTGGTCGACGCGCGAATTGGCCGAGTTAGCCTGGTCCTGGGTCAGCGTGCCGTTGGTCACGGCCTGGGCCACGACATCCTTGGCCGCGCCGCGCACGGCCTGGGTGAGCGTTTCGAGGGTCACGTTGAGGCGGTTAGCCAGCGCCTGCCAGAAGTCCTGGGCTGCCTGGTGGATGGGGGCCTGCTGGGGCGTCGTCGGGGTGGTGGGGCCTTGCGCCAGGGCGACGCCGGAACCGCCGACGCCGACGAGGACCACCGCCAGCGCCAACGCGCCCGCGATGAACAACATACCGATGCGCTTCATACTCATCTGACTCCCTTTAGGTGCTTGAATGTGCCCGCCACGCTGGCGGGTCCGTTTCGCGAGCCGTTGGCATTCCTCGGCTCTAGCGACATTCTACCCCCCACCGCTGAGAGAATCCCAAGATGAGGCTGAGTTTTTGTTAAGAGGGGTTGCTGCGCCGGACTTGACTCGTGGCAACGGCGTCCTACAATGCGGAGGGGGCGATACGCCGGTCAGGCATGGACGATGAGGGCCGCTTCGGTGAGTTCGCAGAAATCGTTAGCCTCGAAGGCTGCGCCAATATCAGACAGGTGCCGGACGAGCAGATGATCGAGACGCTGGTTGGAGATATTGCCTGTGGAGATGAGGAGTAGTTTGGGTGGCTGGCGCGACAGGACGAACGAGTTGACGAAATCGCTGTCCTTGGTCACGACCACGCGTGCCTCACGGGTGGCTAGAGCTATGATCTCGGCGTCGGTGGTGCGATTGCCGTTGGGCAGATCAAGGGTGTGGATGGCATCGAAACCCGCCTCAGCAAAGCGAAAGATGAGCCGCCGCGGAAGCTGAGCGTCCATCAGGAATTTCATGCCGCGAGCACGTTGATCCGCTTGACCTGTGCAAGCCGGGCGGCGAAGGCGAGGGCCGCCAGAATATCATCGCGTTCCAGATCCTCGTAGTCAGCCAGGATATCGTCGACCGTCATGCCGGAACTCAGCAACTCCAAAATAAGCTCGACCGGGTAGCGAAGGCCGCGAATCGTCGGCTTGCCATGACAGATGTCCGGGTCGATGGTGATGCGTGTGTTCAGATCCATGGGCTCCAATCTCCTCAAACTGCTTGACACAGTATACCACAAAAGTGACCACCCTGGCAGGACATCGCAGACGAGAACAGACAGGGGCGCGTGCCCATCCGACGCTCAGCGCGGTCGGGGTAACGCTCCTTCTCCTCGTCGTCGCTCTTGCCACGGGGGGCGACCGCGCCGCCGCTGGCCCCCGCGACGGGTACAGCCTGTTCCTGCCCCACATCCAGCGTTACGCCACGCTGGGCGCGCCCCTGCCCCGCAACCAGTACGCTTTCCTGCCGGTCTTCCAGGTCAAGCGTGGCCTGCAGCCGCCCGTTCCCTGGCTGACCGCCCTCTACTACGACACGCTGACACCGGGCGAAGCCGACGAAGCCTTTCAACTCTGGAATCCCGGCCCCGAACCCCTGGACCTGAGCGGCTACAGCGTCGACGACGGAGCCCACCGCGTTGTCTTTACAACGCTCACCCTGGGGCCGTCAACCGCGACATGGTGCGCCTACAGTGCGGTCGCCTTCCAGGCCGTCTTCGGCGTCCTACCCGGCTGCGAGTATGGCCCGCCGACCGGCGCGGGCGTGCCGCGCCTGGACGGCCAGCCGCTACGCCTCAGCAACGCAGGCGGGCGGGTGACAGTGTTCAACGCCGTCGGCGTCCCCCTGGACACGCTGGTCTACAAGGCGGGGGCGGTCGCCTACGGCTGGGATGGCCCCGGCGTGCAGCCCTGGCATCCGACGGGCGTCGCCGAGGAGGGCCAGATTCTGTACCGCAAGCTGGACGAGGCGACCCTGCTGCCCCTTGCCAACACCCACCGCGCGACGGACTGGGCGGCCGACCCGGCCGACCCGCTGGTCGGGCGCAAGGTGCGCTACCCGGCCTGGGATGCGGCGGCCTACCGGCCGCTACGCGCCCCGGTAGCCGCGCCGGTCACGGTGGCCCTCGCGCCGGACGCCGCCTTTGACCTGGTGCGCGACACCGTGCGCGGCGCGACGCGCAGCCTGCGCGTGGCGGCGTACACCTTCAGCCACCCGGCCCTGGCCGACGCCCTGGCCGAGCGGGCAGCGGCCGGGGTATCGGTAACGGTCCTGCTGGAGGGCGCGCCGTCGGGGGGCTTGAAGGACGAGGACCGCTGGGCGGCGATGCGGGTGGCGCAGGCGGGCGGGACGGTCCTGTACATGAGCAACGCGGCGGGTGGCAAGCCCCGCTATCGCTCGATGCACGCCAAGTACGTCATCGTGGACGAGGCGCGGTTGCTCCTGGCGACGGAGAACCTGTCGCCGCAGAGCCTGCCCGACGACGATAAGGCCGACGGCACGCTGGGGCGGCGCGGCGTGGTCCTGGTCACCGAGCAGCCCGACCTCGTGGCCCACGTCGCGGCATTGTTCGCCCGCGATAGCGACCCGCGCTGGCGTGACCTGGTGCGCTGGAACCCGTTGGACACGCTGTTCGGCCCGCCGACGCCCGGCTACACGCCCGTGCGCGAGAACGGCGGCGGCGACTACCCGGTCCAGGCATCCGCGCCCCTGACGGCGCTGGCCGACCAGTTCGAGCTGCTGCAATCGCCGGAGAACAGCCTGCGGGCCAGTGACGGCCTGATCGGGCTGGTGGCGCGGGCCGGGCGCGGCGACAGCGTGATGGTAGAGACCCTCGACGAGCCGCCCTGGTGGGGTGGGCCAGCTTCCAACCCCGACGCCGACCCGAACCCGCGCCTGGCGGCGTACCTGGCTGCCGCGCGGCGCGGGGCGACGGTGCGCCTGCTGCTGGACAGCTTCTTCGACACCGTGGGTGAGCCGCGCGCCAATCGCGCCACCTGCGTATACGTCAATAACATCGCCGTCGTCGAGGGGTTGGACCTGCAATGCCGCACCGGGAACCCGACGGGCCTGGGCATCCACGACAAGCTGGTCCTGGTGCGCGTGGCTGGCGAGGGCACCATCCACCTGGGCAGCCTCAACGGCACGGAGATCAGCCACAAGTTGAACCGCGAGCTGGCCCTCCAGTTCCACAGTAACGAGGTGTTCGACTACCTGGCCCGCGTATGGGCGTGGGACTGGGACGCGCGGCGGTGAGGGGAGGGGGTAGCACGCCGTCGCGGGCTAGGAGAGTTGGGGAGAGGATCATCGCAGTGGGAAGTTGCAGTATGCCGGAACATGCCCGGTACGCAAAATTCGCGATGAATACTTCCACCTATCGCCTATTGCCATGCGGGCCAGCATCCGTTGCTATGTCAATCAGGCGCTTCTTCAAATCCAGCACGAGTTCCAATTCAAGTTGCTCATACAAATTGTCATTGTATACCACCACATGACTTACGCTGGATAGACCCACCTTCATAACTTCATCCTGGAACAGATAGTCGAAGCGCATGAAGTCCTGGGTCTCGGGATCCATCACCGTTTCGACGATGCCCAGCGGCCGGAGCTCGCCGCCGAAGTCGTAGCCGTCCAGGTTGTACTGGCGACCGGCGACCGGTTCCTCGACCAGCATCCGGTGCGCGCTGCCGGCCTGCGGCAGTCGCGCACGGGCAACGCGGTCAAACGGCTCGACGAGGTGGCGGATCACCCAAAGTTCGCCGGCCCCGAAGCGCGTCAGCGCGTGCAGCTCGGCGCGGTTGCCGACGCGCCGCGCGAGCACCGAAAAGGCCGCCTTGACGGGTTTGACGAACAGCGGATAGTCGAGGCCCTCCGGCGCCGGGTCGCCGTAGCGGGCGGCGAGCGGCGCGAACGGCAGGCTGTACTCGGGACAGGATTCCGCCAGCACGCGCCGGGCGTGCAGCTTATGCTGGCAGGCCAGGACCGCGGCGACCGGCGTCCCCGGCCAGCCCATGCGCTCGGCCAGCAGTGCCGCCGCCAGGGCACCGAACTGCTCGTGGTTCGACGCGACCGCGCGCCAGCCGGCACGCGCCGCGCGCCGCGCCAGGCGCCCGACGAAACGGTCGAGGTCGAACCAGGCGAGATGGGCGTTACTGGGAAAACTGAACAGGTCGAATCCCGCGCTATCGCAGGGGAACTGCGCCGCCCAACGGCCAAAGCCCAACGTATCCCAGTCGAAGTTGAACAGGATCAGGGTGCGCGGCGTTGTCTCTGCCATGGGGTTCCGGAGTGGTACAGATCGATCCGAGTCGCGGGTCGCG
>CAZFUK010000390.1:0-5361 GCA_964522005.1 uncultured Anaerolineales bacterium
GGCGGCGGTAGGTCTGGGCGAAGTCGCCGTCCTTGCCCACCAGCGCGGCGAACTTGTCGGGCGGCGTGACCTGGGCCAGCATGTACTGGACCCCGATGGTGCCGGCGTTGAGTGTCGGGTTGATCTTGACGCGGCTGCCATCTTTGAGGACGATCATCGCCTGCTCGCGCCCCTTCCAGCCGTAGTAGCCCCCGTTGACCTGGTCAGCGGCCCAACTCAACTGGCGGAACAGCTTGAGCCGCACGCCGTCGGCCTTGCCCAGGGGGTAGGTCTTGGCCGGCTCGGCGGGCGCGGGGTTGGACAGCCAGCCGCCCTGGAGTTCGAGCAGCGTCAGCAGCAGGCGCGGCGAGACGCTGAACCGCTGGGCGACGAGTTGGACGATCTCCGGGCCGCTCATCTGGCGGCTCTCGACCAGTTCGGAGTGCTCCTTGAGGTAGCCCGGCTGGCCCTGGGCGAACTTAGCCACGTCGAAGCCCGTGGAGGTGGGGCCGTAGACCAGTTCACTGTCGGGGATGAGCCGGTCGGCCGGGGCCGTCACCTCGACCTTGGCCGGTATCTTCAAGTCCTGCCCAATCCGAATGCGGTTGGGGTCGGTGATGCCGTTGACCTTGCTGAGTTCATCCATCGAGATGCCAAAGCGCGCGGCGATGCCGCTCAGCGTGTCGCCCTCGCGGATGGTATACGTCTGGAAGGTCGGCCGCTCGGCCGGCGGCGTCTCGGTGGGGTAGTCTACCCGCTCCGGCACGACCGTCGCCGCCGCCCTGGCCGCGCCGGCCGCCGCCTCGCGGGGCGACGCCGTGGCCTCGCGGGTGGGGGCGCGGGTCGGCTCGCCGGCTTTGGTCGGAGCGGCGGAGGTCGGGGAGGGCGCGGCGGACAGGGCCGGGGGGGCGGGCTGGACCGTCGGCAGGTGCTGCTGGCAGGCGGTCCCCAGAATCAGAAGCAGCAGGAGGGCAACATAGCGCATAGGGTAGCTGTACTCACACAGGCAGTGGGCGGGTCAGTGGGTCTCCCAAACGTCGGGCGCAGTGGACAGACGCATGGCCTTATCGAGCATAGGAATCAGGCCCTCGGTCAGGGGCAGGCTGGCCCACTCGGCGCGGCGGACCCAGCGCGCGTCGCTGGCGTCGTCGCCAGGGCGCAGGTCGCCGCCGAGCGGGCGGGCAAGGAAATCGAGAATGACAAAATGATACGCGGGCGGGTCGCCAGGGTCAATTCTCTCCACGACTTCGACCAGCGGGCCGACCTCGACCTCCAGCCCGGTCTCCTCGCGGACCTCGCGGGCCACGCCCTGGCGCAGGCTCTCGCCCCGTTCCAGGCGGCCGCCGGGCACAGACCATAGCCCCTGGTTGGGCGGGTTGCCCCGCCGCACCAGCAGGACGCGGTCACCGTCCACAATCGCCGCGCCCACGGCGACGAGCGGGCGGGAGGTCAGGTCAGCCACAGGGTATAGTCCCTAGAACACGGGACCGAAGAGGTGATTGCCCGGCGCTTCGGGGTCATTGGACAGCAGGAACTCCTTGAACAACTGGGTGACCTCATCCACTGAGAGATAGCCGTCGCCGTTCAGGTCCAGGCGCTTGAAGCTGGCCTCGACATCAATGGGATAGTTCCAGCGGTGTTGCCATGCGTCGGCCTCCTCGGTCTGCCGCCCTACGTCGTAGTTCACCACCAGTACTTCGGTTCGAAGTTGTTTAACCGAGTGAACCATCTTACTAGCGGCCTCCACAAAACGCCAGTCACCGTAGAGCTTGTCTATCAGGTCGCAGTGGTATGTTGATAGGGCGACCTTGCCCTTAACATTGTGTAGCACCCGCGCTAGCTGCCTGTGTTCGTCGTCCGTCATCTCGTACCCATACGCCTTGCTATCTCCACGGGCAGCATGGGGATAAGGAGGATCACAGTAAAACAGGGTTTCCTCACTATCATAGCGTTCGATAACTTCAATGGCGGGCGCATGCTCGATTTGCACGCGCAGGAGCCGCTGAGCTATCTCCGGTAAATCCTCCACGGCTCCTAACCACCGTGAGACGGCTCCAGCCATCCCGGCGCGGCTGGTAAGCCGACAGTGCGCCCATCGCCCGGAACTGGCTGTCTGGGCTAGCCCGGTCCGAACTTGCCGCGCTCGAATGTAGAAGCGCCTGGCTCGCTCTAAACTCGGTAGCTGTTTGTTTGGTTCTGTGATCGCCCTTTCGAACTCCTCACGGGAGAACGGTGTCAAACCAATGGCCTCGATGAGGGCCTCTTTCTGGTCACGGAGTACACGAAAGAAGTTGACGACTTCTCCATCAAGGTCGTTGTAAGTTTCGACAGGGGACGGCTCCCGATTCAGCAGTACCGCAGCTGAGCCGCCGAATGGCTCGCAGTAGTGAGTAGCCTTGGGGAAAAGAGGTAGGAGCCAATCGAGGTGGCTATACTTGCCCCCGTACCAGCCGAATGCTATGACCTTGCCCATAATATTTGGCCCTCCGACCACCTCCACATCATCACCCTCGATATTCTACCAGAGAGGATAAACTAGGTCCAATATGCCCGCAATATTGTTGTAGTAGTACACATAGAGGCAGGGCCTGGGTTGACCTCTCATTTCGCTTAAGAGGGCAGCACTACCACATACCTTTCATCCTGAAGCGCTCATACATAGAACACGGGGCAGTACATCCCCGCCCCGTGTTCCAACACCGTCTCTCAGACGCAGGTCATTAGCTACTGCCCCCGCCCTTCGCTAACTCCTCCTCGCGCAGTTGGCGGCGCAGGATCTTGCCAATCATGCTCTTGGGCAACTCGTCGCGGAACTCGACTTCGGACGGCGCTTTGTAGGGCGTCAGGCGCTCGCGGAAGTAGGCGATGAACTCGTCGGGCGTGGCCGTCTCGCCGTCCTTGAGCGTGATATAGACCTTGATCTTCTCGCCCTTATACGGGTCGGGCAGGCCGACGCAGATGCCTTCCTTGACCTTGGGGTGCTGGTAGATGAGTTCGTCAATCTCGCGCGGGAAGACGTTGAACCCGCCGACGATGATGAGTTCCTTCTTGCGGTCGGTGATGAAGAAATAGCCGTCCTCGTCCATGTAGCCGATGTCGCCCGTCAGCAGCCAGCCGTTCGAAATGGTCTGGGCCGTCTCGTCCGGCTTCTTATAGTAGCCCGTCATGAGGGTGGGGCTGCGCAGGACGATTTCCCCCAACTCGCCCGGCGGCAGGTCGTGGCCGTCGTCCAGGCTCACGATCTTCATGTCCACGTCGGGGAAGGGCAGGCCGATGCTGCCCACCTTGTGCTGGCCGTGGAACGGGTTCGCCATGATGGCCGTGACCGCCTCGGTCAGGCCGTAGCCCTCGATCATCCGCGCGCCCGTCTTGGCCTCAAACGACTCCTTGATGGCGCGGGTGAGCGGCGCGGCGCCCACGAAGATGCCGCGCAGGCTGCTCAGGTCGTACCTGGCGATGTCGGGCAGGCTGCTAAACGCGACAAACATGGTCGGCACGCCCAGGAAGAAGGTCGGCTTGAACTTCTGAACCGCCTTGACCACGTCGCGGGCCTTGAAGCGCGGCAGCAGAATCATCTCGCCGCCCGCGCCGATGGTCCCGTTCATGGTCACGCTCATGCCGAAGCCGTGGAACAGGGGCAGCACGGCCAGCAGCTTGTCGCTGTCCTGCAACTGGCCCCAGGCGATGATCTGCTCCACGTTGGCGACGCAGGCATAGTGCGAGAGCATGATGCCCTTGCCCACGCCCGTCGTGCCGCCGCTGTAGATGAGGACGGCCAGGCTGTCGGGGTCCACGGGTTCGGGGCGGAAGTCGGCGGGCAGCGCGCCGCCCGTCAGCGTCTTGAAGGGGATGGTATCGGGCAGCTTGGCCGCCCGCGCCAGCCGCATTTCCTGCACCCCCTGCGCGATGTTCAGCGGGAAGGGCAGGGCGTCGGCCAGGCGGGTGACGATGACCCGCTTGAGGCCGGTCTTGCCGCGCAGCAGGGCGACTTTGGGCAGGAACAGCGGGATGGTGATCACCGTCTCCGCGCCGGAGTCGCTGAAGTGGTGGGTTAGCTCGTAGTCGGTGTAGAGGGGGTTGAGCGGCAGGACGACCGCGCCCGCCTTGAGGATGCCGTAGTAGGCGACGATGAACTGGGGGCAGTTGGGCAGCAGGACGCCGACGCGGTCGCCGGGCCGCACGCCCTGCCGCCGCAGCCCCGCCGCCAGCCGGTCGCTCTCGGCCTTGAGTTGGCGGTAGGTGAAGGGGCGGCCAAAGAAGCGGGCGCACACCTGGTCGGGGCGCTGCGCCGCCGAGTCGTCGAGCAACTGGTAGAGGGGGATGCGCGGGTAGTCCAGGTGGTGGGGCACGGCCGCGTCGTAGAACGTGAGCCAGCGGCGGTCCACCGCGTCGCTGATGGCGGGCTGGCCGCGCTGTTCGGTGGTCGGGGACGTCATGGTCGGTTTCTCCTGTGAATCGGACCCCTCCCCCACCCCTCCCCTGTTAAGGGAGGGGCGATACGGGCGAGGAGACCTCGCCCCTACGCCTCCCCCTTCCTTGATAGGGAAGGGGGCCGGGGGGTTAGGTTCATATTACGCCGAGGCGCGGGCCATGCAGAACACCCTCGTCGGCTCGCCGTCGTCGTCCTCCATTGGCTCCGCGATTTCCCAGTCGGTGAACCAGGTTGGCGTCTCGAAGCCGACGCGCGTCGCCCAGCGGTGGACGCGCTCCGGCAGGTAGCCGCGCTGGTGGTGCGTCTCGCGCACGCGGTCATACAGGCCGTCAGGGCGGCGGACGAAGGCAGTCACCGTCAGCGCGCCGATTTCGGTGTCCGGGTCGTAGTCGTTCTCGTGGGCCTCGAAGACGGCCTCGCTGTTCTGGAGGATGTAGGCCTGGTCGGCGTAATAGGTGCTGATGGCGCCCGCCGTCAGCAGGTCGAAGATGGCCCAGCCGCCCGGCACGAGGGCACGGCGCATGGACGCCAACGCTCTGCGCACGTCGTCAGGCGTCAGCATGTAGTTGAGGCTGTCGCCAAAGCACAGGACCAGGTCGAACTGGTCGGTGTACGTCAGGGCGCGCATGTCGCCCACGTCGAACGTCACGGCCACGCCCCGCTCCTCGGCCCGCCGCCGCGCGATGTGGATCATGGCCGGCGCCAGGTCCACCCCTGTCACCTGGAAGCCGCGTTGCGCCAGCCCCATCGCCAGGTCGCCCACGCCGCACGCCACGTCGAGCACGGTCCGCGCCTGAATCCCCAGGCGGTCGAGCAGGCCGGGCAAAAACTCGGCCAGCCGCGCATTGTACTCGCGGTGGCCGGGCGACGCCGCGAACACCTGGGCATACTGGTCGTACATGGGATGAAAACCTACCCCCCTTCCCCCCTCCCTACCAGGGAAGGGGGCC
>CAZFUK010000391.1:0-5352 GCA_964522005.1 uncultured Anaerolineales bacterium
TGGCGTCCAGGCGGAAGCCGTCCACGCCCAGGTCGAGCCAGAAGCGTACGGCGTCCCACATGGCCTGTTTGACGGCGGGGTTGCGCCAGTTGAGGTCGGGCTGCTCCTTGAGGAAGGCGTGGTAGTAGTACTGGCCAGTCAGCGGGTCCAACTGCCAGGCCGAGCCGCCGAAGATGGAGGCCCAGTTGTTGGGCGGACCGCCCTCCTGCCCGTCGCGCCAGATGTACCAGTCGCGGTGCGGGTTGTCGCGGTGGGCGCGGGACGCCTGGAACCAGGGATGCTGGTCGGAGGTGTGGTTGAGGACGAGGTCGAGGATGACGCGCAGGCCGCGAGCGTGGGCCTCACTGAGGAAGACGGTGAAGTCCTGGAGCGAGCCATACTCCGGGGCGACGGCGGTGTAGTCGGAGATGTCGTAGCCGCAGTCGAGGAAGGGCGAGGGAAAGTGGGGTGACAGCCAGATGGCATCGACGCCGAGGTCGCACAGGTGGTCGAGCCGGGCGGTCATGCCCTGGAAGTCGCCTATCCCGTCGCCGTTGCCGTCGGCGAAGCTGCGGGGGTAGATTTGATAGAAGACGGCGGTCTGCCACCATGTGAGGGCTGCCATGCAGTTGGCTCCTTGAGGCGATGCTCTTGACCTGGCTTGCGTTGTGTGTATTATTCAGCCACTTGAGGAGGCTGAGATGAGTTGGAAGACGCTGGAAGACGAGGACCCAGACCTGGCCGCCTTTGGCTTTGCCCGGCTCAACGGCAAAGTCGCCTATCTCGCCACCGTGCGCCAGGATGGCTCGCCGCGTGTCCATCCTGTGACGCCGATTATCGGCCAGGGGCGCCTGTTCGTATTCATGGAGCCGACATCGCCCAAAGGGGGTGACCTGCGCCGCGACGGACGCTACGCGCTGCACTGTTCGGTCAGTGATAGCAGTGGGGCGGGTGGTGAGTTTAACGTGACGGGGCGCGCCAACCTGGTAGACGACGGCGAGACGCGTGCCCTGGCCGCCCAGCTAGCAAGTTACAGGCCCGCGGACCGCTACATCCTGTTCGAGTTGACCGTGGATAGCGCCGCCTCTACCGTCTACGCGGACGAGCAGACGGTTCGCCAACGCTGGAAGCGGGCTAGCTAGCCCATTGACAGGAGGAACAATAGGATGGCCTCTCTTCAGCCGATTACGCCCTGTTTGTGGTTTGATGACCAGGCCGAAGCCGCCGCCGAGTTTTATACCGCGCTCTTTCCCAATTCCAGGCTCGTCAGCGTCACGCGCTACAGTGAAGAAGGTCAAGAGATCCACCAAAAACCCACTGGGTCGGTGATGAGCGTGGCGTTTGAACTGAACGGTCAGCCGTTTACGGCGCTGAACGGCGGCCCGATGTTCCAATTCAGCGAGGCGGTCTCGTTCCAGGTGCTGTGCGCGACCCAGGCCGAGGTAGACTACTACTGGGACCATCTCACGGCAGGCGGGGATGAAACGGCGCAGCAGTGCGGCTGGCTCAAGGACAAATTTGGGGTGTCGTGGCAGGTCATTCCGGCCGCCTTCCTCGACATGGTCAATGACCCGGCGCCCGCCAAAGCCCAACGAGTCATGGCGGCGATGCTTCAGATGAAGAAGCTTGACCTGGCGACCCTGACGCAAGCCTACACGGGATAGCCCCATGTTCACCATCCAGGACCGCGAGCGGGTGCGCGACCGGGCGCTGGAACTCGCGGCGTCGGATGGCCGCGTCGTTGCCGGCGCGGTGATTGGTTCGCTCGCCGATGGCGAGGGGGACCGCTGGTCGGACCTCGACCTGACGTTCGCCGTGGCGGATGGCACGCCCGTGCGGGATGTGCTCGATGAGTGGACAGGCCCCCTCGCCGCCGAGTTCGACGCGGTCCCGTTGTTCGACCTGCCGAGCGGGGCCAGCCTCTACCGCGTCTTGCTGCTGCCCGGCTGCCTCCAGTTCGACCTCTCCTTCACGCCCGCGTCCCACTTCGGCGCGACCGGCCCCAAGTTCAGGCTTCTGTTCGGCCACGCCGTTGAGCGGCCTTTCCCTCCCCCGCCCGACGCCCGCGAACTGTTCGGCTATGCGGTCCACCACGCGCTGCGGGCGCGCTTTTGCATCGAGCGTGGGCGATACTGGCAGGCCGAATACTGGATCAGCGGGGTGCGCGACACCGCGCTTAGCCTGGCCTGTCTTCGACGTGGTCTACCGGCCCGCCATGGTCGGGGCTTCGACCATCTGCCCGCTGACGTACGCGACGCTTTTGGCGATGCCCTGGTGGCTTCGCTGGCCCGCGACGAGTTGCTGCGGGCGCTGCGGTGCGCCATCGCGGGGCTGCTGCGGGAAGCCGGGGCGGTTCAGGCGCTGGCGGCGAAGGTCGAACCCCAGTTGCGCGAGCTAACCGCTGACTGGGGCAACTAGTCCACTGGGGCCGGGCCATCCCCCTCAGCGGGCCGGCTGGTGTTGGATCGCCGGGCGCGGACGTTCGCGGAGCCACAGCAGCGTTGACCCCACAAAGATGACGCCGAACACGAGCAGGTACAGGAGCGGTATGGGCCGACCGGCCAGGCTGTTCCATAGGGCGGCGACCGCGACGCCCAGCCCATACGTCAAGCTGACGCCGAGCATCATTCGGCCGGTGTCCGCGTCTCTCAAACTCCACAACGCCCCCACGGCGATGGTGAGGAGCATCACGGCGATGAGGCGGCTGGTCAGCAGGTCGCCCGGCCAGACCCAGACCAGGGGGAGCGGCCCCCGGTCGGCCAGCCACAGGGCTATGCCCCAGGGGCCGGTCACGAGGGCAACGAGAGTCAGCCACAGCCGCACGGGCTGGCCGGGCGCCACGGGCGCGACAGCGCGGTCATGCAAGACCGCCGGGGGCCGCGCGAGAAACCAGAGCGCGGCGAGGCTCATGCCGCCCGCGATGAGGAAAAAGGCATAGGTGATGGGCGCCGCGAAGTCAAAGCGGTCCAGGTGAAAGAGCAGGATGGCGGCGACGAGCGGCGCAAGGTAGACGGCAATCATCAGAATGACGAGGTGGACCCGCCGCCCCCGCGGTGAGCGCAACGCCAGAAACGCGGCGACGACGAACGACCAGGCGGCCGAGGCGAGCAAGCGGCTGGCGAGGGGGGGCAGGTCCCAGCTAAAGCTCTCGCGGAGGTCGGCCCACCAGAAGGGGGCGCCGAGGAAGGCGCCGACGAGGGCCAGCAAGACTAGGCCGAGCGCGGCCTGACTTGGCAGGTCTAACCCCGCCCTTGGCTGAATCCACTGCCGATACCCCCACCACAACACGGCAAGCAGCACCGGGACAATCAAGGCTTGCTGGACAACGCTTGGCATCAGCCGCCTCCTGGAGTATGGCACGGTCGGTCAACCTGGGCAGATGATAGCACAGGAACGCTCCAGCCTCAACCGCTGCGCCGTGTCTAGTCCGTCTGGCTCTCCAGGGCGTAGGCGACCGCCTGCTCCAACGTCATCGCCTGGCCCTCGGCCCATGCTGCCGCGAACGTCGCCGCGTCAAGCTGGGAATGCGCTGCCGCCAGGTGGCGGCTGTATTCCCGATGCTCAAGGGGCCAGACCGCTATGGACATCTCCAGGGCGTGGAGCAGAGTCTCAGCGGCGCTGAGCAACCGCACGCCGCCCGCTGGGTGGCCGGTCGCAGTCAATAAGCCTCCATAAGCGGCTAGAGTGAGTGCGATGTGGCTCCTTATCTTAAGCTCAAGGCCCAACTCAAGGGATGCCCGAAGATGGGCCTGGGCCTGGGCGAACCTGTCTCTGCATGTGGCTATCTCGCCGAGGGTAAGGCAGGCCGCTGCGACCCAGCCCGTGTATCCCAGCACCTGGCTCAGCGACAACACTTCGTTGTACACCCGCTCGGCCTGCTCATACTCGTCCTGCAAGCACAGGAGGTCGCCCAGCACGGCCAGCGCGTTGGGCAGGATACCCCTGAACCCATGCTGCCGACACAGCGCCACGCTCTCCTCAAGGATGGGACGGGCGGCGGCCGGATCATCGCGCTCGACCGCTGCGCCTAGCCCATAGAGGGAGAGCGCAATCTGGGCGGGGTCAGCTTGCTCGCGCCACAGCGCCACACTCTCCTCAAAGGTGCTTCGAGCGATGCGAACACGACGCTGGAGGAGTTCTAACATGCCCAATTGGTTGAGCGCCGCCGCCAGAGCCGGGCGGTCGCCAAGCTCGCGCGCCAGGGCGACGCTCTCTTCCAGTCGCACACGAGCCACGCGATGGTCATCCAGTTGCCTTGCCAGTACGCCGGCGCCACGGAGAGCCTTCACCCGCACCCAGGTAGCGCCTCCAGGCTGCCCTGCCTTCAGTCCTGTCTCCAACCATCTTAGACCCTCGTGGGAGTAAGCCCGGTAGCGCCAGAAGGGGACCAGGGCAGCGGCCAGGCGTAAGCCAAGCTCGACGTCGTTCGCAGCCACCAGACACCAGCCGAGCGCCGCGCGAAGGTTATCATGATTGGCCTCCAGCCGCCGCATCCACTGTTCAACCTCGGCCGTCACGGTCCCCGCCTCTGCTGCCTCAGCCAGGCTTAAACACCAGAGGGCGTGGCGTGCCTGCACGGCGTGAAGTTCTCCGCTCTCCTCCAGCCGCTCCCGCGCGTACTCGCGGATGGTTTCGAGCATGGTAAAGCGCGGTTCCCCGTCGGCCATCTCCTCCTGTCGCAGCAGGCTCTTGTCCACCAGCGACGCGACGAGGTCCAGTATCTCGTCCCGACTGAGGACCAAGGGCGAACGACCAATGCTGCCTGCTTTCTCCTCTTGGTCCGTGGTCCTTCGTCCTTCGTCATCCGCACACACTGCCTCCGCTGTTTCGAGCGTGAACCCGCCTACGAACACCCCCAATCGCCGAAACAGCGTCTGCTCCGCCTCGTCTAGCAGGTCGTAGCTCCAGTCTATCGCCGCTCGCAACGTCTGTTGGCGCGCGGGCAGGTCGCGCGCTCCTCCGGTCAGCAGCTTCAGCCGTTGGTCCAACCGCCCCAGCATCGCCTGCGGCGGCAGCAGCCGCACACGCGCCGCCGCTAACTCGATGGCGAGCGGCAAGCCATCCAGGCGGTGGCAAATCTCGGCCACGGCCGGCGCGTTGGCGTTGGTCACCGCGAAGTCGGGCTTGACCGCCACCGCCCGTTCGATGAACAGCCGCACGGCGTCGTACTGGGTGATGCGGGTGGCGTAGTCGGTCGTCGGTAGTCGGTCGTCGGTCGTCGGTCGGTCCTCCGTCCTGGGCGGCAGACCGAGCGGCGGGACGGGGACGTCGCGTTCGCCGCGTAGATGCAGCGGCACGCGGCTGGTGACCAGGGCTTTCACCTGCGGCGCGTGAGTGAGTAGCTCGCCCACCTGAGGCGCGGCTTCGACCACC
>CAZFUK010000392.1:0-229 GCA_964522005.1 uncultured Anaerolineales bacterium
ACCACGTCTCCGCGTTGGGCTTCACACGCTTTCCCGCGATAGCCCGCTTCTCCGCGGAAGGCATCAGGTATTCGCTGACCCTTAACTCGCCCCTATTGCGCCAGGATAAAATCGTGTAGCCCTCGTCCGTCCGTAGCTCTGACAGACGCTGATGCCAGTTCTCTGGGATACGACCAGTTTCTGGGTCCCTGGCGACCTCTTGTATGTGCTCGCGTGTTGCGACTTTGCC
>CAZFUK010000392.1:239-5346 GCA_964522005.1 uncultured Anaerolineales bacterium
GGAAAAAAGCTTCTATTCGCTTCCTCACGGATTTCTGTTGGTACGGGCCTTTGATAACAGCGTCCCGTTCTGGCCGAGCCTCATACAGTGGCACTTGCGGCGCGCCCTCCTTTCGGAGCCGGTTAGGTCATAGCTGTCGGAAGCAGAAGGCATTATACACGTCTCACCTTCATAGTCAAGGAAAGACACGGGAGGAGAATGTGTCTGGTATTTAAGAGGGCTGGGGAGGGCAAAGGCTTGCATTTCTTGGGGTATTTGCCTAAGCGTCTAAGTGACAGCACCTATACGACGATTAACCTGGCAGGGTCCTACGCTCCACTCGGCGTGACACCCGCCATCATCAGGCCCAGTTCCTCGGCGCTGGAGGTCGGCCCGTCCACCACGCCCACAACGCGCCCCTCGTACATCACGGCGATGCGGTCGGACAGGGCGCGAATCTCGTCCAGGTCCTCCGAGATGAGCAGGATGGCCGTGCCCAGTTCGCGCTGTTCGAGCAGCCGCTGGTGGATGTACTCGCACGCGCCGATGTCCACGCCGCGGGTGGGCTGGGCGGCGATGAGCACGGTCGGCTTGCGCGATAGCTCGCGCGCCAGGATGAGCTTCTGGATGTTGCCGCCCGACAGCGTCTTGATGGGCGTGTCCAGCGTGGGCGTCTTGATGCGGAAGCTCTCGACCAACTGAGCCGACCGTTGGGCGATGGCCTTGAAGTCCAGGAAGGTGCGGCGCGAGTAGGGCGGGCGGGCGTGGTCCTGGAGAATCAGGTTCTCGGCCACGCTGAAGTCGCGGATCGCGCCCTCGCGCATACGCTCCTCAGGGATGGACGCCTGCCCCGCCGCCATGCGCGCGGCCGGCGGGGTGTTCGTCACCTCCTGGCCGTTGAGCACGATGCGGCCCTGGCTGACGGGCCGCAGCCCGGCCAGCGCCTGGGCCAGCTCGCGCTGCCCGTTGCCCGACACCCCTGCCAGTCCGACAATCTCACCCCCGCGCACCGTCAGGGAGACGCCGTGCAGGGCGTCCATGCCCTTGTCGCCCGCCACGGTCAGGCCCTCGATGACCAGACGGGGTTCGCCCGGCGTCACCGGCTTGCGGTTGTACTGGAGCACGACCTCGCGACCCACCATCAGCCGCGCGAGTTCTGTCTTGGTCATGGCGGCGGTGGGGTGGGTGCCCACCGACCGCCCGTCGCGCAGGACGGTCACGCGCTGGCTGATGGCAAGGACCTCGTGCAGCTTGTGCGAGATGAAGATCAGGGCGTGGCCGTCGGCGACCATCTGCTTGAGCGTCACAAACAGGTCGTCCACTTCCTGCGGCGTCAGGACGGCCGTCGGCTCGTCCAGCACCAGCAGGGCCGCGCCCCGATACAGGGCCTTGACGATCTCGACGCGCTGCTGCTCCCCCACGGCCAGCGTCCACACCGGCGCTTGCGGGTCCACCCGCAGGCCGTACCGCTTCGCCAGTTCCTCGATACGCTGGGCGACGCGGTCCAGGTCCAACTGCACGCCCCGCGACGACTTGAGGCCCAGCGCCACGTTCTCGGCCACCGTCAAGGTGGGCACGAGCATGAAGTGCTGGTGAATCATGCCGATGCCGGCATTGATGGCGTCGGCGGGCGAGCGGAAGTGGACCGGCTGGCCGTTGAGGAGAATCTGGCCCTCGTCCGGGCGATACAGCCCGTAGAGCTGGCGCATGAGCGTACTCTTGCCCGCGCCGTTCTCACCCAGCAGGGCGTGGACCTCGCCCGCGTTGACCTCGAAGTTGACGTGGTCATTCGCCAGGACGCCGGGAAAGCGCTTGACGATGCCGACCATTTTCAGGCTCTCGATGCGTGGTTGGCCCGATGGGAGCAACTCTAACATGGGAGTCCCCTATTACGGTTTGATCTTGCCGTCGGCGATGTCCTTAGCGGCCTGGTCGGCGGCCTTCTTGGCCGCGTCCGGCACCGTCACCTTCGAGTTGTAGACAATCTTCAGCCCGGCGTTCTTGAGCGTCAGCGTGTAGACCTTGCCGCCCTTTTCGCCCTTGTTGTGGCTGGCGATCATGTCCTTGACGGTGGGAATCCAGTCGTAGACCTGGCTGGCGGCCACCGTCTCAGGGGCGAGGCTGGTCTGGTCCCATTGGGTACCGAACCACAGCGCCTTCTTGTCCTTGGCCGCGCCAATGGCGCCCACCACCGACTGCGACGAGCCGGTCAGCATGTCCGCGCCGGCCTTGATGTGCGTCTCAGCCGCCGCCGACATGAGCGACACGTCCGAGAACGAGCCGGTGTAGGTCACGTTGACCTTGACGCCCTGCTTGGCCTGCTCCGCGCCCTTCTTGAAGCCGTCCACGTAGAGCTTGGCGTCGCCGGCTTCGACCGGTCCCGCCACGCCGAGCACGCCCGACTTGGACGAGAGGGCGGCCAGGACGCCGAGCACATAGCCGCCTTCCTCAGCCTGGGCCTGGTAGGCGAAGACGTTCTTGAGGCCCTTGTCGGTGAAGGTATCGGTCGCCGTGCCCCAGGCGAAGCTCACCTCGGGGAAGTCGCGGGCGACCTCCTGGAGCGAGTTGCCGTACTGCGTGCCGTGGGCGATGACCAGGTTGTTGCCCTGGCTGGCGTAGTCGCGGATAGCGGCGGCCGCGTTGGGCACGTTGAACTGGTTTTCGGAGTAGACAATCTTCAGTTTGTCTGGCCCGCCCATCTCTTTCTGGACGGACAGCAGCGCCTCGTACATGGACTGGCTAAAGGCGGCGTCGGTGATGGCGCTAGGCATGACGATGGCGACCTTGAACTGCGCGGGGGCCGCCGACTTGGCCGCGCCGCCACTGGCCGCGCCACTGGCAGGCGCGCTGGGCGCGGGGGCGGCGGCCGGGCTGGCGCAGGCGCCCAGGACGAGCGCCGCGATGAGGACCAGGACCACGAGCAGGGTATTACGTTTCACGGTTTCTCTCTCCTCTCAGACTCTCAGATAGGAAGGATGGGAAGGATGGGAAGGCTAGCTTTCGCCGCGCTGGAAGGGCTTGGACAGCGCGGCCGGCTGCTGCATGCGCCGACCAACGGCCAGCGCGACAATGGTCAGGATGTAGGGCAGCATCACGGCAATGTCCGAAGGCAGGTTGATGCCCTTCACCTGTATCCACAACTGGAGGGCATTGACAAAGCTGAACAGGAGCGCGCCGCCCATGACGCCGACCGGCGTCCAGCCGCCGAAGTAGACCAGGGCGACGGCGATGAAGCCGAGGCCGCTGGTCATGTTCTCCTGGAACAGGTTGATGAGCGCGGTGGAGAGCGACGCGCCGGCGATGCTCGCCAGGACCGCGCCGAGGCAGACGGTCAGGTAGCGGATGCGGGTGACGCTGACGCCCAGCGAGTCGGCGGCTTCGGGCTTCTCGCCCACCGCCTTGATCTTGAGGCCAAGCGTCGTCCGATTAAGGACCCAGAACGCCACGGGCACCAGCAGGAACGCGCCGTAGACCAGGATGCTGTGGTTGAACAGGACCTCGCCCAGCAGCGGGATGTCGCCCAGGATGGGCAGCTTGATGGGCGGGAAGCCGGCGATGGACTTGGTGCCGCTCATGGTCTTCTTGAACAGCAGCGAGGACAGGCCCAGGCCGAACAGGTAGAGGCCGATGCCGCTGATGCCCTGCTCTGCCTGGAGCGTCACGCTCACCACGGACATGAGCAGGCCCATGAGCAGGCCCACGACCACCGCCGCCAGCAGGCCGAGGGCTAGGCTGCCCGTGGTCATGGCGACGAAGAACGCCGAGAACGCGCCCATGAGCATGATGCCGTCCACGCCCAGGTTGACCACGCCCGACCGCTGCGCGAACATCTCACCGATGGAGGCATAGAGGTACGGGGTCGCCAGGCGGACGCCGGAGTAGAGGATGCCGAGCAGGACCGGCAGGGTAAACAGTTCAGACATTGCTCCGCCTCCGCTGTTGGCGATAGCGAATCCAGAAGTCGCTGCTGACGACGAACAGCACAATCAGGCCGAGCAGGGTGTCAATGAGCGCGGCGGGCACCTGCGTACTGCGCTGCATCTTGTCCGCGCCCACCAGCAGCCCGCCGAACAGGATGGACGACGGGATGAGGCCGAGGGGGTGGAGCTTGCCGAACAGCGCGGCGACGATGCCGGAGAAGCCGTAGCCGCCCGACAGCCCTTCGAGCATGCGATGCTGGACGCCGAGCACTTCCACCGCGCCGGCCAGCCCGGCGAACGCGCCGCCCAGGATGAGGGCGAGCGCCTGGTAGCGGGGCACGGGGATACCGGCGAAGCGCGAGGCGGCGGCGTTCAGCCCCACGGCGCGAATGCGGTAGCCGACGATGGTGCGCCACAGGAAGACGAACACTAGCACGGCCATGACCAGGGCGATGACGAAGCCGGCGTGAAGCAGGGTGCGGGGAACGAGGCGCGGCAGCCAAATTTGGACTGGCAGCGAGGCAGACTGGGCGATCTGAGTGCCCTTGGCGATTTCGGCGGGGTCAATGAGCGGGCCGCGCAGGAGGTAGTTGGAGAGCTGGACGGCGATCTGGTTCATCATGATCGTGCTCAGAATCTCGTTGACTCCGAGTCGCGCTTTGAGGACGCCTGGAATGCCGCCCCACAGCGCGCCGCCGAGCACCCCCGCCAGCAGGGTCAGCGGCAGCAGGACCAGGGCGGGCCAGCCCGGCAGGGCCAGCGCGACCGCCGTTGCCATGAGCGCGCCGACCGTAATCTGGCCCTCGCCGCCGATGTTGATGACGCCGCCGCGAAAGGCGATGGTGACGCCGAGGCCGACGAGCAGCAGGGGCGTGGCTTTAACCAGCGTCTGGGTCAGGCTGGACACGCTGCCCACCGCACCCTGGAGCATCGCGCCGTAAGCTTCCAGCGGGTTGACGCCCAGCGCCAGGATTAAGACCCCGCCGACCAGCAGCGCCAGGCCGAGCGCGGCGACGGGCACCAGCCCCTCGACCCAGCCGCCCAGCGCCTGGCGCAGGCGGGCCGTCGATGTCGTGGCAGGCGCGAGACGGGGTGGCGTCACAACAGGTTGCGTCTGCGGATCCATAGGTGGTTATCCTTTTTGGGTTTTGCCCTCCCTCTCCCCCTGGGAGAGGGTCGGGGTGAGGGTCTTTGGCGTCCGCGTGACC
>CAZFUK010000393.1:0-5341 GCA_964522005.1 uncultured Anaerolineales bacterium
GCTCTTGGTCCAGGTGTTGCGCCTCTTGGGGGTCATAGGGTAGATAGAGGGAGCCGAAGACCCTAAAGGTTGCCGAAACCTTTAGGGTCTCAAGGCGCGAGTGTCGGGTAATTGTCGGTTTTGTGTCGGCCAATGGAGGGATGGGCGTGGGTTGTAAACCGTGGAAGCGACTAGACTCTCCAGTGACCCGCTCATAGCGAGAGTGCGGCGATAGCGTTACCACACGGGCGGCGATGCCCTAACCGTTGGAGTCTCTGTCTGGTTCCGTCAGTTGGGAAAGCGCGTGTGTGCCCGGCGTGAGAGAGCACATCACGACCACTGCCCAGGGCAGTGGTCCTTGTTTTAGACCACCCGACCCTCCTGCGGGCACAGGCTCGGTGGGAGGGTTTTGTCTTTCGAGGCAAATCTGGTGATGAATTGGGGGTAGGCATGGGTGTTACAGAAGTGAGGCGGTGGTTCTTTGGCCGCCCGCTACGAACGGAAGAAGCGGCGGATCAAGCGATTAGCAAGACGGTTGGGTTAGCGGTGTTCGCCTCCGACTCACTGTCCTCGGTGGCCTATGCGGGCGGGGAAGTGTTGTTGGTGCTGGCTACCATTGGCGCGGCGAACTACTGGCTGGCCGTGCCCATTACGGTCGCCATCTCGATCCTGTTGATTATCCTGACGTTCTCCTATCGTCAGACGATTTTTGCCTACCCCGGCGGCGGCGGCGCGTACATCGTCGCCCGCGACAACCTGGGCGAGGCTCCCGCACAGGTAGCCGGTGCGGCGCTATTGGTGGACTACATCCTGACCGTAGCGGTCAGTATCTCCTCTGGCGTGGACCAGATCGCCAGCGCCTTTCCCCCCCTGTTTGAATACAAGGTCCAGATTGCCTTGCTGCTGCTCTTGATCATGGCGATAGTCAACCTGCGCGGGGTGAAGGAGTCAGGGCGCATTTTCGCCCTGCCGACCTACTTCTTCGTAGTGATGATGTTGTTGATGATCGTGGTGGGGGCGTGGAAGGCTGTCGCCGGCAACCTGGGGATTATTACCAACGTCCCCGGCTCCGAACACGAGGTCATCTCCCTGACCGGCTTTGCCTTCGTCTTCCTGCTGCTTCGCGCGTTTAGCTCGGGCACAGCAGCGCTAACAGGCGTCGAGGCCATTAGCAATGGCATCACCGCCTTCAAGGAACCACGCTCCAAGAACGCCGCCACGACGCTCCTGTGGGACGCCACCTTGCTCATGGTGATGTTCCTCAGCCTGGGTATCCTGGGCTATCTCATCCAGGCTCAGCCCTCCGAGCAAGAGGTGTTGATCTCGCAAGTGGCGCGTGTCGTCTTTGGCGAAGGCCCCCTCCGTCTGCTCACCCTTACTTCGGCAACAGTTATCCTGGTCATGGCCGCCAACACGAGCTTTGCGGGTTTCCCCCGCCTGGCGGCGCTTATGGCCGGGGACGGCTTCCTGCCCAAGCAGCTTACCTTCCGGGGTAGCCGCCTGGTCTTCTCATGGGGAGTCATCATTCTAGCCGCGCTGGCGAGCGTGCTCATCGTCCTGTTCGGCGGTAGTGTCAGCCGCCTGATCCCCCTATACGCGATTGGCGTCTTCCTCAGCTTTACCCTATCGCAGTCAGGCATGGTCGTGCGCTGGAGAAAAGTCGGGCGGCTGATGCGCGAGGGGAAACTCAAGCCGGGTGACGAGATTCCGACCCTCGGCAGCATCCTGCGCTACGACCCGCACTATCACTGGAAGCAGGCGCTCAACGCCTTCGGCGCCGTCGTGACCGCGCTGGTCGTGGTCATCTTCCTGCTGTCCAAGTTTACCCAGGGCGCGTGGGTGACGGCCATCCTCATCCCAAGCCTGATCTGGTTGTTTTTCCGCATCCACCGCCACTACAAGCACGTCGCGCATGTGATGAGCACCGAGGGTCAGCACGTGGCGACCCAGCCTCGTCACGTGCGAGGGCTTGTGCTGGTGGGCGATGTCCACCGTGAGACGTTGCGGCTGGTCGAGTTCGCCAACTCGCTGAACATCCCCTGGGATGCTGTCCACGTGGCGGTGAACGAGGACCGCGTGGCGAGCATCCAGGAGAAGTGGCGGGAACGGGTGGGGTTGGGTAATCTCATCATCCTGCGCTCGCCCTATCGGAGCCTGAGCCGGCCCATTCGCCGCTATGTGATTCAGCTGCTCCAGGAAGACCCGGATGTCTATATCCAGGTCATCCTGGGCCAGTTGCGGACGGGCAACGCGATGGCGCAGTTGCTGCATCAGAACTCCCACTTCATCGAACAACTCGCGCTCCAGGACCTGGAACGTGTCGTCACCACCGTCGTCCCGATCCAGTTGCAGTCCCTAGAAGCGACCGCGCCGCCAAAGGTGGACGACGACGACGACGGGGACGTGGTGAGCGAGGAGCAGCCTATTTCGGAGCGTGTGTCATGAGCGGTGACATTGTCCAGACCATTCTCGGGGACTTCCTGTTTATCCTGATCGCGGTCGGTTGGGTGGTGCTGATTGTGGCGGGCATCGAGCCAGACAAGCCGCTCAGCGGCGGCATCCCCGGCCACGTGGACCTGTCCCACCTGGAGCACAACGCGCCGGAAGGCCCACTGGGCCAACTCGGCGGCCGCCTGGGCTGGGTGTTGTTCGGCGCGGTGTCGTTGTCGCTGCCGCTGATTCTGGTGTGGATCTTCCGGGTCCACGGCGGCTAGGAGTTGGGGGGCAGGGGCTGGGGGCCGGGGACCAGAGATTAGAGAATAAGGATTAGGGAGTGGGGTGTAGAACCTGTCGTCTGCACTCCACTCCCTTTCCATTCCCCATTCTCTATTCTCTGGTCCCTAGCCCCTAGCCCCTAGCCCCTCAATCACCGCGTGGGCGAGGCGGGTAAGGCGGGGGACGGCGGCCTGAGCGGCCTGGAGCACTTCCTCGTGGCCGGCTTCGCCCAGCAGCGGGGCGGCGTCCGAGTCGTCGCTGGCGATGTTGGTGATAAGCGACATGCCCAGGACACGCAGACCGGCGTGGCGGGCCACAATCACTTCAGGCGCGGTGGACATGCCGACGGCGTCGGCGCCGGCCAGCCGCAGGAAGCGAATCTCGGCGGGGGTCTCGAACGACGGCCCGGCGACCATGGCGTAGACGCCTTCGCGCAGCGTCAGCCCCTGGTCGGCGGCGCGCTCGCGGGCCAGGTCGCGCAGCCCCCGGTCATAGGCGCCCAGCGTGCTCGGGAAGCGCGGGCCAAGCGCCTCGTCGTTCGGGCCGCGCAGCGGATGCCAGCCCGCCATGCCGGGCAGGAACAGGTGGTCGCGGATGAGCATCAGGTCGCCCACCTGGAAGCCGGGGTTGATGCCGCCCGCCGCGTTGGTGACGAACAGGGTACGCGCGCCGAGGGCGTGCATGACCCGCACCGGGAAGGTGACGGCCTGGGGCGGGTAGCCTTCATAGAAGTGGAGGCGGCCCCGCATGACCACCACGGGCTGCCCGGCGATGTGGCCCAGGACGAGGGCGCCGCTGTGGCCGGCAACGGTGCTGACCGGAAAGTGGGGGATGTCGCTGTAGGGGATGGTGACGGCGTCCTCCACTTCGTCGGCCAGCGGCCCCAGCCCGGAGCCGGTGATGACGGCGATGGCCGGCGTCAGGCGGGTGCGCCGCTGGACGGTCTGCGCCGCCTCGGCGATGGCCTGGGCCAGGGGAAGGTCAGGCGTCATGTTAGCCCTCCTGGACCAGTTCCCCCGCCCGCGCCTTGTCGCCGGCCAGTTGGGTGTAGATTTGCGTGGTCGAGATGTTGGAGTGGCCCAGCAGTTCCTGGACGTTCTTGAGGTCCGCGCCCCGGTCGAGCAGGTGGGTGGCGAAGGAGTGGCGCAGCGTGTGCGGCGTCACCTCGGCCTCGATGCCTGCCGCTTCGACATACTTCTTGATGATGAGCCACAGGCCCTGGCGGGTCAACTGCGTGCCGCGGGGGTTCAGGAAGAAGGCGGTGGCCGTGCCGTCCTTGGCGAAGGCGGGCCGCCCTCGCTCGGCGTACTCCATCAGCGCGTGGGCGGCGCGCGGGGCGATGGGAATCTCCCGCGTCTTCTTGCCGTCGCTGCTCCGCACCCGCACGTGGCGGCCATCGTCGTCCACGTCACTCTGCTGGAGCGAGACAATCTCGCTGACGCGCATGCCAGACGCATACAGCAGTTCGAGCAGCGCGCGGTCACGCAAGACTTTGTGCGAGTCGCTCTCACCGGGCGCGGACAGCAGGGTCTCGACTTCCCCGGGACTGAGGGTGCGCGGCAGGCGCTTGTTGACCTTGGGCGAGTCTAGCTCGGCCGTGGGGTCATCGGCCACGACGCTGGTGGACTTGAGGTAGTGGAAAAACGACTTCATGGCCGCCACCTTGCGCGCGACCGTGGCGGAGGTGTACTCGCGGTCGCCCTTGAGGTGGAACATGTAGTCAATCAGGGCGTCGCGGTTCACATTGGCCCAGTCCTGGACATGGGCATGCTGCTGGAGGTAGGCCATGAACTGGAACAGGTCGTTGCGATAGGCCGACAGGGTATTCGCCGTATACTCTTTCTCAACCGTCAAATGGTTCAGGAATGCTTCAATTGTCTCTTGCACGACGGTCTCCTTCACGCATCAATCAGTGGACAGTCACGATTCTAGCCGCTTTCCATAAAAAAGGCAAGCATGGCACATTTGTTTGGGTCGCCATTTGTCCCGTGCCCTGCCTTCGGTTACAATTTAGGGGCTAGACTTCTTATCTACCTCTCAGCCGTGCTTCACCCCTGCCTAAGGTAGAATTGCGATAGTGTAAGCGCGATCACACCTCGCGCGCCGCCAAGAAGGGTTATCCGAGTGCGACTGACTCGCTTGCTCTCCCCTGTCCTGCTGTTCCTGGCGCTCTGGTCGGTCCTGGGGCCGACGGTGGCCCATGCCCAGGGTCTCGACTGGCAGGAAAAACGAACCAGCCACTTCGCCATTATCTACGTGCCCCAGCAGGCCGACGAGGCCGAGCGGTACGCCCGCTTCGTGGACGGCGTCTACGAAGACCTGAGCAAGGTCTTCGGCCTGGAAATCCAGACGCCCGTCAGCCTGCGCCTGTTCCCGGACGACCGCAGCTACATCGCGGTCAACCCCCTGGCCGAGAAGGTGCCGGGCGTCATCGCCCACGCCACGTCGGGCCGAGGACGGCGCGAGATCGCCATCGCCGTCCAGCGCACGCGCGACATGACGGACGCGAGCGTGATCAACAACGTGCGCCACGAGTTGACGCACCTGATCATCGCCGGGCTGGCCGGTGACAACGTGCCCGGCGGGTTCAACGTGGGCGTCGCCAAGTACCTGGAGATGCGGTTTCCCCAGTTGCAGCTGCAGTTTG
>CAZFUK010000394.1:0-5340 GCA_964522005.1 uncultured Anaerolineales bacterium
GTGGACGGCGGCTTCAGCGTCTTCAGCGGGGTGTAAACTCAAGCCCTTATGCCTAGCACGACAGTCCCCCCGGCCCAGGCCGAGGCGCCCTTCATCCTCACCCTCGACCTTGGCTCATCCTCCACCCGTGTCCTGCTCTACGACGCGGGGGCCAGACTCGTGGAGGGCGTCGGCGCGCACGAACGCTACGAGATGCGGGCGACGAGCGATGGGCTGGTGGAGGACGACCCCGACGCAGCGGTCGAACGCGCCGCCCGCTGCATTGACGGCGCGCTGGCCCAGGCCGGCCCGCTGGCCGCGAGCATCGGCGCGGTCGCCGTGGACACCCTGGTCTCCAATTGCCTGGCGGTGGACGGCGCGGGTCGCCCCCTCAGCGCCCTCATCACCTACGCCGATACGCGCAACGCCCTGGACGCCGACGGCCTGCGCGAGACGCTGGACGAGCGCCAGGTCCACGAGCGGACGGGCTGCCTGCTCCGCACCAGCTACTGGCCCGCCCGGCTGGCCTGGTTCCGCCGTGTCCAGCCCCGCGTCTGGGCGGTTGCCGGCCGCTGGATCACCCTGGGCGAGTACCTGGAGTGGCGCCTCTTTGGCCGCTGCCGCGTCAGCCTCTCCGTCGCCTCGTGGAGCGGCCTCCTCGACCGCTGCGCGCTGGTCTGGGACCGCCCGCTGCTCGATCACCTGGGCGTCGCCTCGGACCGCCTCTCGCCCCTGGTGGACGTGGACGCCCCGCTCAGCGGCCTGAGCGCCCCCTACGCGACCCGCTGGCCCGCCCTCCGTGACACTCCCTGGTTCCCGGCCGTCGGCGACGGCGCGGCCGCCAACATCGGCAGCGGCTGCGCCGACCCCAGCCGCGTCGCGCTGACCCTCGGAACGACGGGCGCGCTGCGCGTGGTGCAGACCCAGGTACCGGCAGTGCCGGCCGGCCTGTGGTGCTACCGCGTGGACCGCGACCACGCCCTGCTGGGCGGCGCGACGAGCGAGGGCGGCAACGTCTACTCCTGGCTGCGCGAGACGCTGCGGTTGCCTGAGGGCGCGGCGCTGGAAGCGGCGCTGGCGGCCTGCCCGCCCGACGGCCACGGCCTGACGGTGCTGCCCTTTGTGGCCGGCGAGCGCAGCCCCGACTGGGCGGGCAACGTCCAGGCCACGCTGCACGGGCTGACCCTGGCGACGACGCCTATAGCGATTCTGCGAGCGGGCATGGAGGCCGTCGCCTATCGCTTCGCCATCATAGAAGGACGCATGCGGGGTAAGGCTCCGACCGCCAACCGCCTGATTGCCAGTGGGGGCGCGCTCCTTGGCTCGCCCGCCTGGACCCAGACCTTCGCCGATGTGCTGGGCCGCCCGGTCGTCGTCTCGGCGGAGCCTGAAGCGACCAGCCGAGGCGCCGCCCTGCTGGCCCTGGCCGCCCTGGGCGTGATTCCGAGCCTGGGTGCCCTGCCCGCCGCCGACGGCGCGGTCTTTGAGCCGAACCCCGCCCACCACGCCGTGTATCAGGCAGCCATCGCCCGCCAGCAGTGGCTCTACGACCGCCTCATCCGGCCGACGCCCTCGCTGTGATTGACCCCTTGACGGGGTCTGTGCTATGATAACGTCCTCGTTAGCCCCCTCCACCGGCCCCCAGGACTCCTCCTTATGTCAAACCCTTTCCTGAACCCCGTCTACTGGCTTGACCTCGGCCTGGCGAAGATGGACGAAGGCGATATGAAGACGGCCCTCGACCACCTGAACCATGCCATCTCCCTCGCCCCGACCTATGGCATCGCCTACTACAACCGCGCCCTCATCTGGCAGGGGCAGGGCGACACTTCCCGCGCCATCGCCGACTATGGCCGTGCCATCGCGTTCCAGCCCGAATTCGCCCCCCCCTACAACAACCGAGGCCTTCTGCGCTACGACCAGGGTGACCTGGTGGCCGCCCTGGCCGACCTCGACAAGTGCATTCGGCTGCGGCCCGGCAACCCCGGCACGCTCAGCAACCGGGGGCATGTACGCCGCGACGCGGGCGACCTGGACGGCGCCATGAGCGACTTCGAGGCGGCGCTGGCTCTTGACCCCACCGCCATGCGCTACCTGGACCGGGGCGTCATCTATCACCGGCGGGAGGACTACGCTCGCGCGCTGGCCGACTATGAAAATGCGCTGGCCCTGCGGCCCGATTACCTGGACGCCCTCTACAACCGTGGCCTGGTGCGCGAGAAACTGGGCGACACAGCGGGCGCCGAGGCCGACTATGAGCGGGTGATGGAGCTGAACGCCGGGCTGGCCGAGGTCTACCTGGATCGCGGCAACCTGCGTTACCGCCAGGGCCGCGCCCAGGAGGCCCTGGCCGACTACGAGGCCGCCCTCGCCCTCCAGCCCGACAACCCCATCCTGTACTTCAACCGCGCCCTGGTTCGCCGCGAGGAGGATGATTATCCGGGCGCTCTGGCCGACCTGAACGAGGCGCTGCGGCTGCGCCCGGACTATCTGCGTGCCCTGGCCGACCGAGGCATGGTCCACGCCACGCTCAAGGACTACCCGGCCGCCCTGGCCGACCTCGACGCGGCCATTCAGCTCGCCCCCCAGACGGCCATGCTCTACGTCAATCGCGGCTGGGTCAACGACCAGCGCAAGGACTACCAGGCCGCCCTGGCGGACTACACAAGTGCCCTTGACCTGGACGCGGACAACGCCCTGGCATACTACAACCGCGCCATCGCCCACCGCGTGTTGGGCGCGCCCCTTAACGCGCTGGCCGACTTCGGCCAGGCCCTCCGCCTGGAGCCGACAGACGCCGAAGCCTGGTTCCAGCGTGGTTTTACATTCTACCAGCAGGGCCGCTTTGACGAGGCTCTGAGCGACTTTCGGGAAGCGATACGGCTGCAGGCCGACTACGCGACGGCCATCTACAACGCGGGCTGTGTGCTGGCCCTGCTGCGTCAGCGTGAGGCCGCCCTGGCCGAACTGGCCCGCGCGGTGCAACTCGATGAGCGCTGGGCCGAGTTCGCCCGCACCGACGAGGACTGGGCCGCGCTCAAGGACGACGCCGAGTGGCGACGGCTGGTGGGATTGGCGGAGGATGGGGTATAATTCCCCCCATGCTAACCCTTGACCTCTCCCAACTCATCGCCCGCGAGATGGGCCTGCGCGCCCAGCAAGTGGCGGGCGCGGTCCAACTGCTCGACGACGACAACACCGTGCCCTTCATCGCCCGCTACCGCAAGGAAGTGACCGGCGGGCTGGACGAAGAGCAACTCCGCCAGATTGAGAAGCGGCGTCTCTATCTGCGCAGCCTGGCCGAGCGCAAGGCCGCCGTCCTGGCCTCCATCGAGGAGCAGGGCAAGCTCACCGACGAGTTGCGCGCCCAGATTGAGACCGCCGCTACCCTCCAGGCTGTCGAAGACCTCTACCTGCCCTACCGACCCAAGCGCCGCACCCGCGCCATGATCGCCCGCGAGAAGGGCCTCCAGCCGCTGGCCGACCAGTTGCTCCAGGCCATCGCGTCTTCCAAGGTCGCGTCGGCCAGCCTGGACGACCTGGTCGCGCCCTTCCTCAACGAGACCGTCGTCTCGCTGGACGACGCGCTCCAGGGCGCGGCGGACATCATCGCCGAGCAGGTGGCCGAGAACGCGGCCGCTCGCGCCGAGACCCGCGAGCGCACAACGCGTTCGGGCCGCCTGGTCGTCAGCCTGGCCGACGCCAGCCTCGACCCGACCAAAAAGTACGAACTGTACTACAACTACTCCGAAGACCTGGCGCTCGTCCCGCCTCACCGCTGGCTCGCCATCAATCGCGGCGAGCGCGAGGGCGTCCTGCAGGTCCACGTGGACGCGCCCGCCGACGAGATTCTGACCCTGCTCGAAGGCCACGTCGGGCTGCACCGCCTCCAGCCGGCTGGCTCCTCGGCCCAGCGCGCCGTCGTCCAGACCGTCGCGGCCCGCGTGCGCGCCGCCGTCCACGATGGCTACAAGCGGCTCATCGCGCCGTCCATCGAGCGCGAGGTGCGCTCCGACCGCACCGACACCGCCGACAACCACGCCGTCCAGATTTTCGCCGCCAACCTGCGCGCCCTGCTCCTCCAGCCGCCCCTCCCCAGCCGCGTCATCCTGGGCATTGACCCCGGCATTCGCACCGGCTGCAAGCTGGCCGTCATTGACGCCACGGGCAAGGTCCTGGTCACCACGACGGTCTACCCCTTCGAGCCGCGCAACGAGCGCGCCCAAACCCGCGAGACGTTGACCAAACTCGTCCAGAAGCTCGGCGTGACGATTATCGCCATCGGCAACGGCACGGCCTCGCGCGACACGGAAACGCTGGTGGCCGAGGTGGTCGGGGAGGTGAACCGCAAGGCGAAGGGGCTGGGCGTGATGTACGCCATCGTCAACGAGGCCGGCGCGTCGGTCTACTCGGCCTCGCCCCTCGCCCGCCACGAGTTGCCCGACCTGGACGTGTCCATGCGCGGCGCAGTGTCCATCGCCCGCCGCCTCCAGGACCCGCTAGCCGAACTCGTCAAGATTGACCCGCGCAGCATCGGCGTCGGCCTGTACCAGCACGACGTGGATCAGCGCGAACTGGGCGCGACACTGGACGCGGTGGTCGAGTCGTGCGTCAACCGCGTGGGCGTGGACCTCAATACGGCCTCACCGGCCCTGCTCAAGTACGTCTCCGGCCTGACGAGCAAACAGGCCGAGGCCATCGTCGCCCACCGCGACGAGCACGGCGCGTTCCAGACCCGCGACCAACTGCGCAAGGTCAAGGGGGTCGGCCCCAAGGCGTTCCAGCAGGCGGCGGGCTTCCTCAAGATCCCCGACGGCAAGCACCCCCTGGAGAACACGCCCATCCACCCCGAGTCCTACCCCGCCGTTGAGCGGCTATTCCAGTTGCTAGGCGTGACGGGGCGCGAGAAGGACCTGCCGGGTCGGGTGCGCGCCTTCCGCCAGAAGACGGAGCGCGAGCGCGGTGGCCTGGCCGCCCTGGCGAGCCTGCTGGAGATTGGCGAGCCGACGCTGCTCGACATCCTCGACAGCCTCGAACGTCCCGGCCGCGACCCGCGCGAAGACGCGCCGCCCATCGTCCTGCGCCAGGACGTGCTCTCACTGGACGACCTGAAGGAGGGCATGGTCCTCCAGGGCACGGTGCGCAACGTGGTGGACTTCGGCGCGTTTGTGGACATCGGCGTCAAGCACGACGGCCTGGTGCACGTGTCGGAGTTAGCGGATCGGTTTGTCAAGAACCCGTTGGAGGTGGTCCAGGTGGGGGATATTGTCCAGGTGCGGGTGCTGAAAGTGGACCGCGACAAGGGGCGGGTCGGGCTGAGTATGAAGGGGATTCGCGGGCAGTAAGGCGTTTACTTCGAAG
>CAZFUK010000395.1:0-5339 GCA_964522005.1 uncultured Anaerolineales bacterium
GGCCATCGTCCACGACCCGGACGTGCTGATTCTCGACGAGCCGACCGTCGGCCTCGACCCGCGCCAGATCATCGAAGTCCGCGAACTCATCCGCGAGCTAGGCCGGGTCCACACCGTTATCCTCTCGACCCATATCCTGCCCGAAGTGCGCGAAATCTGTAACCGCGTCATCGTCATCAACAAGGGCGAGATCGTCGCGGTGGACACCATCGAGGCCCTCGAAAGCCGCCTCCAGGGCAACGCCCGCGTCGTGCTGCATGTGGCGCGGCCCGACGGCCTGGCGTCGCGCCTGGCCGACCTGAGCGGCGTGCTGGCCGTCCAGGAGGAACAGGCTGGCGTCTTCACGCTGGAGTTGGACGAGGAGATTGACCCCCGGCCGCAGATCGCGGAGACCGTGGTCCAGGCGGGCGCGGGCCTGCTGGAACTGACGCCGATTGGGATGAGCCTGGAGGACATCTTCCTGGAACTGACGACCGACGAGGAGCCGGTCGAGGTACTGGACGAGGCGGAGGAGGAACAGGCGCATGCGTAACTCTCTCATCATCGCGCAGAAAGAGCTAAACACCTACTTCGCGTCGCCCCTGGCGTACATCATCACCGCGTTCTTTCTGCTGCTGTCAGGCTTCTTCTTTTACATTCTGTTGGCCCAGAGTAGCGAGGTCAGCCTGCGCTACTGGTACGGCAACATGATTGTCGTCCTGTTGTTCGTCGCGCCGCTGATCACCATGCGTCTCCTGGCCGAGGAGCAGCGCATGGGCACCATCGAGTTGCTCATGACCTCGCCCGTCCGCGACTGGGAGGTCGTGGTGGGCAAGTACCTGGCCGCCTTCGTCTTCATGGCCTTTATGTTCGCGCTGACCCTCTTCTACCCCCTCCTGCTGAGCCGCATTGGGCAGCCGGACTGGGGCCCCATCGTCAGCGGCTACCTGGGCATTCTCCTCTACGCGGGCGCGACCCTGGCGATTGGCCTCTTCGCGTCGTCGCTCAACCAGAACCAGGTTGTGGGGGCGTTCGTCAGCTTTGTCATCCTCCTGATCTTCTACCTGCTGAACTTTTTCGCCCAGGTGATGAACGCGGGCGCGCTGTCCGGTCTGCTCCAGTACCTGACCATCAACGCTCACCTGGACGACTTCGCGCGCGGCGTCATTGACACCCAGCACGTCGTCTACTACCTCGCGGCGATTGCCCTCTTCCTGTTCATCACCACTCGAATTGTCGAGTCGAAGCGTTGGAGATAACGTATGACGCCCATGTCTCGACCGTATTCGGTCTTTGTCGCCGGGCTGGCCGGCCTGGCGTTCGCCGCCGCCGTCATCCTGCTTGGTGTGCGCGGCTGGGATACGCCCAGTCAGGTCGCCCTGGTGCTTGGGCTGGCCCTGCTGGCGATCTTCGTCGTCCTTGAACCGGCCTGGACGCGCGAGCGGCTGACCGGCCGCAGCGCCCGCTATGGCTCCAATGCCCTGCTGCTGACCGTCTCCATCCTGGGCCTGCTGGGGTCGGCGGCCTTCCTGTCGCAGCGCTACACCAAGCGCTGGGACCTGACGGCCAACCAGCAATTCAGCCTGTCCGAGCAGACGATTACCATCCTCAACACCCTCAAGCAGCCCATCCAGGCCGTCGGCTACTACCAGCCGGGCGACCCGACTGGCGAACGCGCCGGCGACCTGATGAAGGAGTACACCGGGCGGTCGGGCCAGCTCACCTACCGCGTGGTGGACCCTGTCACGAACCCGGTCGCGGCGCGGCAAGCGGGCATCACCGGCCCGTCCATCGTCCTGACGTCGGGTGACAAGCGCCAGACCATCATCTCGACCGACGAGCAGAGCATCACCAGCGCCATTATCAAGCTGACCCAGGACAAGGAGCGCGTGGTCTACTTCACCACGGGCCACCAGGAGTTTGACCCCAAGGGCGGCACGGGGCGCAACGACGGCTACAGCATCGTCAACCAGTTCCTACAGCGCGACGGCTATAAGGTGGTGACGGTCAACCTGGCGATTAGCAGCACCGTGCCCACCGACGCCACCGCCCTGGTCATCGCCAGCCCCCAGAAGCCGTTCAGCGACCCTGAGGTCAACGCCGTGCGCGACTACCTCAAGAAGGGCGGCAAGGCGGCCATCCTGCTCGACCCGCCGGTCAACAACCCGACCCAGCCCGAGCCGCTGGTCGGCCTGCTGGCCGAGTGGGGCGTGCGGCCACGGGTGGACGTCATCGCCGACCCGCAGTCGTCCATCAGCGGCAACCCGTTGACGCCCGCCACCACGCGCTACTCCATGACGACGGTGACCAACGGGCTGGACAATGCCCTGACCTTCTTCCCCGGCGCGCGCTCGCTGGAAGTCCTCCAGCCCGCACCCGAAGGGCTGATTGTCACGCCGCTGATTCAGACCAGCCCGGCCAGTTGGGGCGAAACCGACTTCAACGGCCTGCGCACGCTCCAGATTCGCGCCGACGGATCGGACGCGCGCGGCCCGCTGACCATCGCGGCGTCGGTCGAGAAGGGCAGCGCCAACCCGACGCCGGACGAGCCGCAGACGCGCCTCCTGGTCCTGGGCAACGCTTCTTTCGTGGCCGACAACATCCTGCAGCAGGTCCAGGGCAGCGCGAACCTTGACCTGTTCCTCAACGGGATCAACTGGCTGGCCCAGTCGGAGGACCTGATTGGCATCCGCCCCAAGCCCACCGACGACCGCCGCGTGACCATGACCACGGAGCAGAGCCGCTGGGTGATGGTGTCGTCCATTTTCCTCCTGCCCGCCCTGCTCTTCCTGTATGGCGCGGGCGTGTGGTGGCGCCGACGGTAATGACGACGGAGGACTCAGGACGAAAGACGGAAGACCAAAGACGGAGCATCAAGCGTTGAGAGTTGCGAGGCTTCTGATTGGTCCTTCGTCCCTGGTCTTTCGTCCTCCGTCAAGGACTGACCTATGAACTTCCGAAATACACTCATCCTCTTCATCATCGCGGTGGCCGTCGTGGTCGGGGTGTACCTGACCGAGGGGCGGCGCGATACGGCTCAGGACGCGGACAAGACGAGCAGCGGGGCGCAGTCGGTCCAGGTGCTGGACCTGAAAGTGGCCGATGTGACGCGGCTCAGAGTGACGGACAAGGACGGCAAGACGGTCGAGGCCGCCCGCGAGGGGAGCGACTGGAAGCTGGTCGCGCCGAGCCAGGCGCCCGGCGACACGGCGCGGCTCGATGGCGTGGTGCGCCAGGTGGTCGAGACGCGCGCCACCCGCAAGCTGGAGACGAAGGACGCCAACCTGGCCGATTTCGGGCTGGACAAGCCCACCGCTACCATTAGCCTGACCACGGGGGCGGGGGAGAAGACGATTAAGGTGGGCGACCAGACCCCCGACAAGTCGGCCTACTACATCCAGCGGGCGGACGACGGCTCGGTGTATACCATCTCCACGTTCGCCGTCAGCGGCGCGATGGGTCTGGCCGCCAACCCGCCGCTCCAGCCGACGCCCCTGCCGGGCCTCACGGTGCTGCCGCCCGAGCCGACCGCCGCCCCGACGGCTACCCCGGCGGCGTCCGCCACGCCCAAGCCGTAACTGAAGACTGGACAGAATTAACAGAACAGCTCCATTGAGATAGCCCTCATGTCCCTCTTGAGTCGCCGTTCCCTGGCCCGCGCGGCCCTCACCGTCACTGCTCTGCTGCTCGTGGCCGGTGGCGGCCTGGCCTGGTACTTTCGCTTCCTGGACCGGCTGCCGGCCGAGTTCGAGCGGCCCCTCGACGCCGAGAAGACGCGGGGGCTGGGGCAACGGACGCTGGTGGGGGGCTGGGGGGGCAGTGGGGGCGGGGTGACGCGGACGCCTGTGATCTTCCTGCACGGCACGACGGGCGCCGCCTGGAACTTTGGCGTGGCCCGGCTCCTGTTCCGCCGCTGGGGCTACACGCCCGATGAACTCTGGGGGCTGACCTACGGCTGGGGCGGCGCGCGCCACGTGGACGCGAACGGCGTCGAGACGACGGACGACAGCGTGGACGCCAACCTGGATGACCTGGACGCCTTCGTCCACGAGGTCCTGCGCTACGTCCGGCGGCGCAACCCCTCGGTGACCCAGGTGGACCTGGTGGGGCACAGCATGGGGGGGGTGCTGGCGCGTAAGTGGCTGCGCCAGGGTGACAACGCCAAGCTGGTGCGCCGCCTTGTGACGCTGGACAGCCCGAACCACGGCATCCAGGCGCAGTGGCTGCGCGAGACGCGGTCCTCGACGGGCTGGACGCGCTTCAACCAGGACTTTGCCCTGGGCAGCCCGTGGCTGGCCGAGTTGAACGCACCGCCCGAAGTCCCGCCCAGCGTCCGCGCCCTGGCCGTCTACGACGGGACGGGCGAGGTGTCTTTTACCGCCACGCCCCTCTCGCCGCGCCTGGAAGGCGCCGACAACCTGCCCTACAACCTCGACCGAGGCACGCGCCTGAGCCACACCGCCTACGTCTACGACCCGGGCGTGCTGGCCGCCGTCTTCGACTGGCTCCAAGACGACTGACGTGAGTCGGTTTAGTCGCTGAACAGGATTGCGACCTGGCAGGCGAAGCCGGGCAACAGGGGCGAGGTCAGCGTATCCGTCGCGTGGAGGGTGACGGCCAGACTCAGGGCTGCCTCGACCCGGCGGTAGACTTCGACCTGCTGCAGCCGCCAGTCTACAATCCAGTACTCTTCGACGCCTCGGCGGGAGTAGAGCTTGAGCTTGGCGTCCTTGTCGCGCCGCTCGTTCTGGGAACCTGGGGAGAGCACTTCCACCACCAACTCCGGCGCGGCGTGGAGCTTGCCGTCCTCCTGAAGCGCGGTCGCCATTCGCGCCCGACTGATCCATACCACATCCGGCGCGACGTCGTCATCCTCGGCAAAGATGAGGCCAGGGGCCAGATTCGGCAGCCCCCTGCCTGACCGCAAGCTCCAGCTCCGCAGTTCCCCGAGGATATTGGTACACGTCAACTGATGATGCCAGTCGGGCTGCTTGGACACGTACAGTTCCCCCTCGATAAGCTCGTAGCGTTTCGTTGAGTCCGTAGCGAGAAGTTCGAGGTCGGCTGAGGTCAGTTTGGGTGGCGCAAGCATGGTCTAATCCCTCTATAGCAGTTTATCCCGGCTCGGCGTGACGACCCCATGTCCAGCCAACGATGACGTTAGGGCGTAGGGAACGGCGGCGTGAACACCGGGGCTTCAGGCGCGGACTCTCGCCGGATGGAGAGCCTTTACTCCCGTCGCCGGCGCGGGCCACTCGGCCGGTCGCCACGTGGTCGGTCGCCGCCGCCACTCCGTGGTCGGTCACCATAGGGTCGGTCGCCCCCACCGCCGCCACGCGGTCGGTCGCCGCCGCCACTCC
>CAZFUK010000396.1:0-5331 GCA_964522005.1 uncultured Anaerolineales bacterium
CAGACCCCGAAGCGCGTCTTCTGGAACAGCAGCTCGTAGTGCTCCAGCGTCGGCTTGAGGGTCAGGAACGGGTTAGCCTTAGTGCTATAGAGTTCCTGGTCGGGCTTGAACGATGTGACCAGCATCCAGTAGAACGGGAACAGGGTCAGGATGAGGACGACGGCGACGGGGAGGTAGACCAGGACGAGACGCGAGAGGCCCTTCTGCCAGCGCGGGCGGCGTACGGTAGCGACGGCCATCAGTCCTCCTTGCGGATTGAGATCAGCGTCAGGGCCACGACGACGGCGAGGATGGGGAACATGTAGAGCGAGATGGCCGCGCCCATGCCTATCTGCGTGCCGCTGAGACCGACCTGGAAGGCGTAGGTGGCGAACAGGTGGGTCATGTTGGCCGGGCCACCCCGCGTCAGGACGTAGACGATCTGGAAGTCGGCAAAGGTCAGGATGGTCGAGAGAAGCAGGACGACGGCGATGACGGGCCGCAGCAGGGGCAGGGTGACGTGGAGGAAGCGACGCCAGGCCGACGCGCCGTCAATGGTGGCGGCCTCGTACAGGTCCTGGGGGATGGTCTGCATGCCGGCCAGGAAGCTGATGCCGTAGAAGGGCATGCCGCGCCAGATGTTGATGATCATGATGGAGATCATGGGCCAGGGCGAGGTCGCCAGCCAGATGGGGCCTTTGACTCCCACCTGACGAAGCATCCAGTTGAAGACGCTGAAGGTGGCGTCGAACATCCACAGCCAGGCCAGGGTGCTGAGGACGGTGGGGATGATCCAGGGCAGCAGGGCCACGCCCCGCGCGAGGCGCTGGAACTTGAAGCGCTGGTTGAGCACGACGGCCATGACGATGCCGAAGACGGACTTGAAGATGGTCGTGACGAGGGTGTAGACGAAGGAGTTACGCGCCGCCTGGAGGAAGATGGAGTCGCGCAGGAGGTCGGTGAAGTTCTGAAGCCCGATGAAGGTGGCGGGCTGGCCGATGCGGGCATCGGTGAGCGAGAGCCACAGCCCGTAGACGAACGGGTAGGCGACGAAGACGAACAGCAGGAGGGCGGCGGGCAGGAGCAAGAGGTAGCCGAGGACATCCTCGCGCTCCAACAGCGCCGCCCAGCCCTCGCGCCCCGCCCTCGCGCGGCCCAGGACATTCGGCGGTGGGCTTACCTTATCGGGAACTGCCATACACCCTCCTGACAGGGGAAAGGGGCGGGGGGCGAGGGACGGGTGTGAGTCCACGTGACCGTCCCCCGTCCCTCGTCACACGGCTACTTGTAGATGCCCTTCAACTGGCCGACGGCCCAGTTCACCGCGTCCTTGGGCTTGTACTCGCCCGCGCACGCCTTGGCGAACAGGTCCACGATGATGTACTGGTTGTAGACGCGGAACGAGTTCGCGCTGAGCGGCCCCGGCCAGCCCACCCACTTGATGATGCCCGACTTGATAATGTCCTGGAAGGGCTTGAGCTTGGGGTACTGCTCGTAGACCGGGTTGTTGTCGTACTGCTTGAACGGCCCCTGGAGATAGCCGCGCCCGGCGGCCAGGAAGGCGGAGTACTGCGCCGGCTGCATCAGCCAGTAGACCAGGTCCTTGGCGGCCTGGACGTTCTTGGAGTAGTTCATGATGCCCAGGCTGTAGGCGCTGATGAGGGCGTAGCGGCCGGCCGGTCCCGTCGGGTGGGCGAAGTGGTCCGAGTTGTCGGCGATCTTCTTCATCAGCTCGTTCTTGCCCGAATCCTGGGTGGCGCGGAAGTAGATGCTGGGGCCGTTGAGCGTAGCGCCAATCTCTTCGGCCAGGTACGCGCGGTTGTTGCTGTTATCGTCCCAGGCCAGCACGCCGTCGGCCAGCCCGGTCTTGAATAGTTCGACCGCCTTCTCGACGGCCATGAGCGTACCGGGGCTGTCCAGGGCGACGGTCTTGCCGTCCTGCTCGACCTCCTTGCCGCCGTGCGCCCACAGGAAGGGATACCAGAAGGTGGGCGGGTCGCCAAACGAGTGGCCGAGGGTCTGGCCGACGGGCTTGCCGTACTTCTTGAGCGCCGCCGCCATCTTGATGAAGTCGTCCCAGGTCTGGGGCACGCTCGCGCCCGCCTCCTTGAAGAAGTCGGTGCGGTAGACCCAGGCGCTGCCACCCCAGGCGTTGGGAATAGCGCGCCACTTGCCGTCTACGTAGTCGAACGGCTTGAACGCCTCGTGGACACCGCCCAGTTCCTTGTCCAGTTTCTCCGCGATGTCGGTCACGTCCACGAGGCTGTCGGCGAACAACTGGGGCCAGTTCTGGGTGTCGAAGATGATGTCAGGGCCGGCCTTGGCCGTCACGGCCGCCGCGCGACGCGTCGGGATGTCGTTGATGCCGATGTGCTCGACGGTGACTTTGACCTTGTTCTGATCCCCCCACTGCTTCGCCAACTCGTCCAGCTTGGCGTCCATCTCGGGCACGAAGTTGGTCCACGTCAGGAACAACAACTCGCCGCCGCCCGTCGAGACGTTGGGGGCCTGGGCCTTGGCCTGGTCGCCCGTCTTCTGCTGCGCGCCGGCGGCCTGGGTGGGGGCGCTGGGCTGGGTGGTCGTGGGAGCAGCTGACGTACAGGCGGCAATGACGGCGGATGCGGCAGTCGTCGCTGCCAGGCCGAGGAAACGGCGGCGCGTCACCTGGGCCGGTTTCTCGCTCGCGTTCGACTGAGGCAGGGGCTGACTACCCTGGACTGACTCCTCCATAGGACCTGTCCTCCTTGTCTGAGTCGGGGCCTGGCGATGGCGCCAGGCATGGGCGATGGGATATGGATTTGAACACGAGTCACGGGAGAGGAATGGGGGAACGACGCGCTCTGACTCTACCACAGCTGGGCAAAACGTGCAACCAGGCAGTCTAGGCGTAGATTCGCCTTCCACTGACTGGCTACTGACGACCGCCTACTGCCTGCTGCCTGCTGCCTGCTGCCTCACACCGGCCAGAGAATGCGCGCCAGGAAAACGACGATGACGCCGGCGAGGATGGTCAGCGGGGTGCCGACCTTGACGAAGTCGCCAAACTGGTAGCGGCCGGGGCCGTAGATGAGCAGGTTGCCGTGGTGGCCGATGGGCGTGAAGAAGGCCGCGACCGAGGCCATCGCCACGGTGACGACGTAGGCTTCGGGCGAGTGGCCGAGACCCTGCGCCAGCGCCAGGGCGACCGGGCCGAACAGGGCCACGGTGGCCGAGTCGGACATGAGCTGCGTCACCAGGCCGACAAGGAGGAAAATGACCAGCAGGATGACGGTCTCGCTCCAGCCGCCGATGGTCCCCTGGAGCCAATGGGCCAGCAGGTCGGCCACGCCCGTCTTCTGCATGGCCGCGCCCAGAGGGAGGGCGCCCGCGATGAAGACAAAGATGCGCGTGTCAATGGCGCGGTACGCCTGGCGCGGGGTGATGCAGCCTGTCAGGACCATGGCGACCGCCCCGGCCAGCGAGGCGATCTCCAGCGGCAGGATGCTGAAGGCGGCGGCCAGAATCGTCGCCAGCATGATCAGACCCGCCAGGCGCGCCTTGCGGCGCGGTCGGACCTCGCCCTGGAAGGGCACGAGCATCAGGAAGTTGGGGTCCTGGGCCACGCGCCCCAGGTCGCCTTCGTTCCCCTGGAGCACTAGCACGTCGCCCTCGCGCAGCCGCGTGCGGGCCAACTCCTGGCGCAGATAGCCGCGCCGCCGCCACAGGCCGACGACAATGGGGCCAAAGCGCTGGCGGAAGTCCACGTCGGCCAGGGTACGGCCAATCAGGTCAGAGCGGGGCGCGACGACCGCCTGGACCATCTGGTCGGTCACTTCATCGGGTTCGGTCGCGCCGTTCTCCGATGGCTCGCCAAACTTCTCGACCGGGTGCAGCTCGATGCCCCCTTCCTGGCGGAAGTTCACCATGTCCTCGGGCGTGGTGTGGATGAGCAGGACATCCTCGGCCCGTATCTGGTGCTGGGTGAACGGGCCTCGCAGCCGCTTGCCCTCGCGCAGCCAGCCGGCCACCGTAAACTGGAAGTCCTCGTTTTCCTTGACCTCGGCCAGCGTCTGGCCCAGCCAGGGCGAGTCGGACAGAATTTTGACCTCGGTGAAGTAGTTGTCCAGACGGAAGCGCGCGGCGGGGTCTTCGCCTGTCTCGCGGCTAGGCAGGAGGAAGCGGCCAATAAGCAGCACGAATAGCGTACCGGCGACCGTGATGGCCAGGCCGATGGGGCTGATGCTGAAGATGCCGAGGCCGGGGCGACCGGCGCGTTGGAGGACGCCACTGGCGATGAGAAAGGCGGGCGCGCCGATGATGGTGATACAGGTGCCCAGCGAGGCGGCGAACGACAGCGGCATGAGCAGCTTGGAGGCGGGTATCTTGCGCTCGCGGGATAGGTTCAGCGTCACGGGCAGCATGACGGCGGTGGTTGTGACGTGGTGGGTGAAGGCGGACAGCAGGGCCACAGCGAGCATGATGACGCTGATGGCGCGGTTGTAGGTGTGGCCGGCCAGCCGTCCGATCCAGCCGCCGATGAGGTCGGCCAGGCCGGTCTGGTGGAACGCGCCGCTCATGACGAAAATGGCGGCGACGATAATGGCCGGCTCGCTGCCGAAGCCGGATAGCGCCTCGTCGGGCGTCAGGATGCCGGTGATGGCGAGGGCCAGGATGATGAGCAGCGCGACGAGGTCGTTGCGCAGCCGCTCGGTCATCAGCAGGGCGAAGGACGCGATGAGAATCACAAAGAAGGCGATTTGCTGGAATGTGAATTGGGCTAGCAAGACGGGTCTCCCCTGGTAATTTACCGCACGCGGAAGTGACAGCCTACGAGAAGCTGTCACTTTATCCCATGTCTAGCCCTATAGCAAGTCGCTCGCCAACACTCGGCAAAGGACGGCAGACGGAGGACGGAAGAGGAGCCGATCCGTCCCCCGTCCTCCGCCTGACCCCGCTATGGGGGAGCCTCTGTCCTCCGTCTGCCTACTGCCTACTGCCTACTGCCTACTGTCTAGCGCCAGACGAGCATCGTATCACCCGCCGCGCCGTACTGGAAGCTGATGTCGGCCACGCCTGTTGTGTTGCTGTTGCGCAGATACCACAGGTTGCCCCGTGTCACGCCCACCGTGTCCACGGCGTCGGTGTTCCAGTCGCCCACGATGGGCAGGTCGCCCGGCGATCCACCGTAGATGAAGGCGAGGTCCGAGGCGCCGGTGCTGTTGCTGTTGCGCAGGTACCACGTGCCGCTGCGCAGGACGCCTGGCGTGTCGGTCCCGTTGCCGTCCCAGTCGCCCACGATGGGCAGGTCGCCCGCCGCGCCGTAGGTGAAGGCGATGTCGGCCCCGCCGGTGGGGGTGGAGTTGCGCAGGAACC
>CAZFUK010000397.1:0-5329 GCA_964522005.1 uncultured Anaerolineales bacterium
TCGCCCACCCCTACATCGCGCCCGAAGACGTGTTTGTGGTCATCCTCGACTCCGAGAGGTACCACCCCCGCGTCCGCGCCCAGATTGGGCCGACGCTCGAACTGCTGGCCGAGGCGAACATCGCCGAGCTGACCATCGCGGCGCGCGGGGAGAGCAGCCTGGCCCAGATGCTCGGCCTGGTTCTCCTCGGCGACTACGTCAGCTACTACCTGGCGCTGCTCAACGACGAGGACCCCACCCCGGTGCGGCCCATCGAGACGCTGAAAGCGAAGCTGGGGCACGCGTCGTAGCCTGGGCGTAGCGTGGCCGGAGGTTGACACCGGCCCTGAACCGGTGTATACTAGCCTCATTCCACCCGAATGAAGCATGCCTCGCCGCACCCAGTTCACCGCCGATGGAGGACTGACGCTGGCTATGAATGTTTTGACCGAGCGCGAATTGAGTGTCCGCTCACCTTAAGGAGCATCCCGGCCCCACAGGGCCAGGGTGCTCCTTGTGCGTTTCAGCCGTGTCGAGCCGCCCGCCTGGGCGCTCGATTAGGACACACCTCATTCACCAGAGGAGGATGTACATGGATTCAGGGATCATCGGGAAGATCGAGAAGGCGCGCCGCTACGCAGAAGAACCCACCCGCATTGTCTTCAGTGATTTTACCGTTACGCTCCAGGGCGACAACCGCCCCCATACCGTCACCTATCACAAAGGCACGTGGTCCTGCGATTGCGAGTTTGTCAAGACTCACGGCTACTGCTCGCACACCATGGCGCTGGAGCGCGTGCTCGGCGTCATGCTCCCGCCCGAATGGCGCGAGGAACTGGTGCTGGCCTAGACCGCCCAAACTGCATAGCCTATTTTGAAGACTAAAGAGGCGCGGGCCAGTTCCCCGCGCCTCTCGCTTTTGAATAGGGTGGGCAGACAGACCTGACAGGTTTTCAAAACCTGTCAGGTCTTCATTGACCACCGTAGCCACGCCTGCCACCTGCGGTCCAATTTAGCGCCGCTGTGGCGCAGGCGGTCGGGGGCCAGGGCGAACGCGCGGCACTCGGGCAGCGGGTGATACGAGTCGGCCACCGGCTTCGGCATCCGCACCCGCTCCGCGAACATGGCGAAGCGGTCCGCCGTCCTCGGGTCGTAGAGGTCGTAGACGCTGACATAGGCGCGGTAGACGCCGCAGCCACCCCGTGTAAAGTCCTCATCCCCAAACTTGACCATCGGCTGCAGCGACCAGCCGGTATAGCTGCTGCCCCCCGTCCCACCGGCCACAAAGTGCTGGCAGTGGCGGCAGGCGTCCAGGCGGAAGTCGCAGCGAGGGCAGGTGCAACCGGGGCGCGCCTCGATACGCCCTTCCGGCGTAACCGTCCAGGCGTCCTCAATCTCGGTGTCACATAGCGGGCAGCGCAGGTTCGTCAGGCGGGCTAATCGGCGACGCCGGGCTTCCTCAGCCGCCAGCCGCGCCTGGGCTTCGGGCGTCACGCCGAGCCGCCGCGCCAACCACGCGGCCAGTCGGACCGCGCCGAGGGACAAGGTCCACTGAAAGAGAGACTCGCTAAGATTTGGCATAGGGCTTGCTTTATAGAATGCTGTGCAAGGCTGAGGGGAGGATGGCACGCGGATTGCTTTAGTAGATTGTGTGCGGCTCACTCCTACATCAGGGTTGCACGGACTTAACACCTTTCAGTTGCATGTATCAAGCAAGGAGGAAACACGATGCTTACTTCTCTGTTGGTTTGGGCGTTGATCGGTCTGATCGCCGGTTTCATCGCTGAGATGGTGACCAAGGGCAACCAGAGCTGGGTGACGAACATCGTCGTCGGTATTCTGGGCGCCATCCTGGGTGGCTGGCTCAGCTCCCTGATTACGGGCCGTGGGGTCGAGGGTCTCGACCCGGTCAGCCTGCTCATCGCCGCTGTCGGCGCGATCATCCTGGTCTTCCTGGTCCGCGCCCTGGCCCCTGGTCGCTCCACCCTCTAATCTAGACAGCGCGACCACAACCCAATAGTTGGACACCGAGGCCGGTCACTCTCGTGACCGGCCTCTTCATGTGTCGGCCTCTATGATTATAGTGAGGTCGCCTACCTCAGAACAAATCCCCCCGCTCTAAGATGCGCAAAAACGGACCGGTGGGCGTACTAAATTCCGCCCGTTTCCCGTTATCTTTTTCGGACCTTTTCCGCCTGATTCTCGTCAGGTAGCCGCATATCTTCACAGCTTTACTTGCGTCTAGTATCATAGTAAAATTGACAGTGGGAGACCAGCCATGTCAAGAGCCGTGGCTGGTCTCACGTACACTCAACCCGGTCTTCACGAGTCTTCACATGCTTGCCAGCCCCATTCAGCTTACCGACCAGCACTGGGACAGCCTCGTCCTGTTTGTGCAGCGCCTGGTCCAGACGCCCAGCCTCCCCGGTGAGGAAGGGCAGGTGGCCGCGTTGGTCCAGGCCGAGATGGAACACCTGGGCTATGACGAGGTCAGGGTGGACCAGGCGGGCAACGTGGTCGGGACGATGCGCGGACAGGGCGACGGCTCCTCGCTGCTGCTCAACACCCACATGGACCACGTCGCCGTGGGCGACCCGGCCCGCTGGCCGCACCCGCCCTTCGGGGCCGAAATCCACGACGAGGCGGTCTGGGGGCGGGCGACGGTGGACATCAAGGGGCCTTTGGCGGCCCAGGTCTATGCCGTCGCCGCGCTCAAGCAGGCCGGCTACCGCTTCCCCGCCGATGTCCACGTGGCGGCGGTGGTCATGGAGGAGGTCGGCGGGTTGGGGACGCAGACGCTGCTGGAGTGGCTGCGCGCCGACATCGCCCTGATTGGCGAGCCGTCGGCCCTGCAACTGGCGCGCGGGCACCGCGGCCGCGTCGAACTGCACGCCACGGTCCACGGCCGCGCGGCCCACGCCAGCGTGCCCCACCTGGCCGTCAACCCGCACTACAGCCTGGCGCGCTTCCTGACTGGAGTTGCGGGCCTGCCCATGGTCGAAGAGGGCGAGTTTGGCGCGTCGTCCGTCGCGCCCACGCTCTACGCGACGGACAACACCAGCGCCAACGTCATCCCGCAGGAGGCCACCGTCGTCCTGGACTACCGCAACGTGCCCTCGGACACGCCGGAGAGGGTCCAGGCGCGACTCAACGAGGCCCTGCAAGCCTCCCTCGACCCCGACGCGCGGGGCGAGGTCGTCATTGCCGAGCGCCGGCTGAAGGCTTACACCGGCTACGAACAAGTCCTACCAGCCATTTTCCCGTCCTTCGTCACCCCGGCTGACCACCCCGCCGTTCAGACGGCGCAGGCCGCCCTAGCCCAAACGTTGGACGAGGCGGGGCCGGTCCGCATCTGGCGCTTTGCCACCGACGGCGGGCACACCGCCGCCGTGGGCATCCCGACGATTGGCTTCGGCCCAGGCGACGACCGCCTGGCGCATACCGTGATGGAGCACCTGCCGCTGGCCCAGTTGCGGGCCGGCTGCGCCGGTACCATCGCATTGGTGGACCACCTTGGCCATCTTCGACGCGACGCCTGAAGCTCATAACACATTTGAGTTCCCGTCGTTATCTAATGTGACGGCGGGCGCTGCGCGCAGGCCAGAGCTTCTCCAGGAGAAGGAACTGGCCGTCAGCGCCACGCGCCACGATCGGGAAGCCTTTGGCCTGCTCTACGACCGCTATGTGACGAAGATCTACCAGTACGTCTACTACAAGGTCGGGAGTAGCTCGGAAGCCGAAGACCTGACCGCGCAGGTGTTCCTGCGGGCCTGGGAAGCCATCGGCGGTTATGAGTGGCGGGAACACCCGTTCTCGGCCTGGCTCTTCCGCATCGCGCGCAACCTGGTGGTAGACTACCACCGGGCGCGGCGCGACACCGTCTCTCTGGAGGGGGCTGACGGTGGCGACGAGATCCGACCGAGTGATGAGGAGCTCCCGGACCAGTCCTTGCAGGCGTTGTTTACATCGGAGCAGTTGCGCCAGGCTGTGAGCAAGCTGACGGATGAGCAGCAAGAGGTCATTGTGTTGCGCTTTATCGAAGGCTACAGTACAGCCGAGATTGCGAGCATCATGGGGAAGCGCGAAGGCGCCATCCGCGGGCTCCAGTTCCGGGGCCTGGCGACGCTGCGTGGCATGATTCATTGGGGGATAGAGGATGAGCCTCGCTAATATACTGGATGTCTGTTTAGAAGACATTCAGTCGGGCGCGGCCACAATTGAAGACTGTCTGGCTCGCTATCCAGAGCAGGCGGCCGAACTGGAGCCGCTGCTGGAGATGGCGGTCTTCCTGGAGCGCGCCGCGCCACCCAAGCCGGCGCCCGCCTTCAAGGCTGCGCTCAGGCGGCAGTTGATGGACGCGCCCATCCCAGAGGAGAACGCGGCGACCGCGCCGGTCCTCGCGGGTGGCGCTGCCAACGCCGACAGTCGCCGCGCTCGAGTCGCGTCGGCTGCTCCATCAGGGGTGGCGCGTCTGCGCGCGGCCTGGGAGCGCTGGACACGCGGCGGCCAGGGCTGGCTGACCGGCTGGGCGCCTCGGCTGGCGACGGGCGTCGCCCTGCTGTTCTTCCTGACCGTCTGGTTGTCCACGACCACCTTCGCGGCGGAAAGCCTGCCAGGCGAGCCGTTGTACTCGGTCAAGCGTGCCGGCGAGCAGGTCCGCCTGGTTCTCGCGCTCAACCCGTTCGACCGCGCCCAACTCCACGCCCGCCTGGCGGCGCAGCGGCTTCAAGAGGCCGAGGCGCTGGCCGACCGGGGGCAGACAGCCCAGGCCCAGGCGCTGCTAGAGGAGGCGAAGCGCGAGCAAGCCCAGGCCGTGGCGCTCGGCCTCCAGATCACGATTGTCGAGCCGACGGTGACGCCCGCGCCGCCGACACCGGCTGGCAGCCTGTCGGCGTATCCCAGTCCATCGGCCACGGCCCCACGCCCGACCTTCACCCTGCCGCCGTCGGCCACGGCCACACGTGCGCTGCCCATCGCCGTGCCTACGCTGCGCGTCCAGGACGGGCAGGACAGCGTCGCGACGGCGACCGCCGTGCCCCCGTCGCCCGTGCCGCCCTCACCGCTACCGCCCGCCACCGCCACGGCTGTCCTGCCCCTGCCGACGCGCACGGCCATCATCGCTGTGGCTGGGGCCTACCCGTCGCCGACCGCGCCGCCGGCGCCCTATCCGGTCCAGCCCAGCCCGACGTCGGCCCCACCCACCGATACGCCGGTCTCACGGCCGCCGCAGCCGACGGCCCGGCCGTTGGCGTCCGCCACCAACACGCCCGGCGCGGTGATCAGCAATCCGGGCGCGTCCGCTACGCCGACACCGCCACCGAGCGCGACGCCAACGCCCCAGGCGCGCCCG
>CAZFUK010000398.1:0-5326 GCA_964522005.1 uncultured Anaerolineales bacterium
CTACATCGAGGCGTGGTGGAATGTGGTGAACTGGGACGAAGTCGGCCGCCGCTACAAGGGGTAACAGGGCGCAGTAGACCTCTCCCCCAGCCCCTCCCCTACCAGGGGAGGGGAGAGGGGAGGGGTTTGAGGAGCGATAGCACGTGACGGATCTCAAGGTGGGCGACCTCGCTCCCGATTTTACCCTGCCAGCGAACGACGGCCAGAAGTACACGCTGAGCCAGTTGCGCGGGCGGCCCGTCGTCCTGGCCTTCTACCCGCATGACTTCAGCCCGACCTGCACCAAGGAGCACGGCTGCTTCATGCACGACCTGGCGCGTTTCACCGACCTGAACGCCCGGGTGTTGGGGGTCAGCACCGATAGTGTGTGGGCGCACAGGGCCTACGCGGAGCAGCAGGGCATCACCTACCCGCTACTGGCCGATTACTTCCCCCAGGGGGGCGTGGCCCAACTCTACGGCGCGTTCGACGGGACACGCGGTCGGGCCAACCGGCTGACCTTTGTGATTGACCCCGAGGGCCGGCTGGCCTACGTCCAGCGCAACGAGCCGGGCCAGGTTCCGCCGCTGGATGACCTGCTTGAGAGCCTGCAAGGGATGCAGGCTACGGCTTAGGCGACCCGTCACCTCCCGCATGGTCGAGGCTATGCGGGAGGTGGCTTGCTGTGACAAGACAGTTATCGTTTGTAGACACTCAGTTCCATAGTTTGGAACAACTGAAAATGCACAGGGAGGTGCATGTGAAGACGGTGGAGTTACCGCTGCCCCAGACGAGGGTGGACAACCGCGTCGCGGGCCTCGGCCTGACCCAGGCCGACCTGCTACGCATGTATGAGAAGATGATTCTGGCGCGCAAGCTCGATGAGCGGATGTGGATTCTCCAGCGCCAGGGTAAGATCGCGTTTGTGATTTCGGGGCAGGGGCAGGAAGGCGCGCAGGTCGGCGCGGCCTTCGCGCTGCGGCCCGGCCAGGATTGGCTCCACCCCTACTACCGCGACATGGCGATGGTGCTGACCGTCGGCATGACCCCCCGCGACCTGCTCCTCGCCTGCTACGGCAAGGCTGAAGACCCGGCCAGTGGTGGCCGCCAGATGCCGGCCCACTACGGCAAGGCCAGCCTCCGCATCGTGACCGGCTCTAGCCCCGTCACCACTCAGATTCCCCAGGCCGCCGGCATCGCCTACGCCTCCCGGCTCATGGGCCGCGATGAAGTCACGCTCACGTCCCTGGGCGAAGGCTCGACCAGCCAGGGCGACTTCCACGAGGGTCTCAATTTCGCCTCGGTTCACCGCGTGCCCCTCATTGTCCTCGTTGAGAATAACCAGTACGCCATCTCGGTGCCGCTAGCCTTGCAGATGGCCGTGCCCGACGTGGCCGACCGCGCCCAGGGCTATGGCATGCCCGGCGTGGTCGTGGACGGCAACGACGTGCTGGCCGTCTACGAAGTCACCCGGGCGGCGCATGAGCGCGCCCGCCGTGGCGAAGGCCCTACCCTCATCGAGGCCAAGACCTACCGCCTCATCCCCCACTCGTCCGACGACGACGACCGGATTTACCGCACGCGCGAAGAGGTGGCGGAGTGGCGCAAGCGCGACCCCATCCTCCACTTCCAGCAGACGCTGCTCGACCTGGGCGTGCTGACCCCGGTACGTGACCAGGAGATCCGGGCGAGCATTGATGCGGAGGTCAACGACGCCACGCAGTACGCCGAAGCCGCGCCCTTCCCCAGCCTTGAGGAAGTCGGCCGCTTTGTCTACGCCGACGATGGGCGGTAAGGGGAACGTATGCCAGTCAAGACGATGATTGAGGCGGTGCAGGAAGCCATCCGCCAGGAGATGGAGCGCGACAGCCGGGTGATGGTGCTGGGCGAGGACGTGGGCCGCAAGGGCGGCGTCTTCGGGGCGACACGCGGGCTGTACGACAAGTTCGGCGGCGACCGCGTGCTGGACACGCCGCTGGCCGAGTCGGTGATTGTGGGCAGCGCGATTGGCATGGCCCTCAACGGGCTGCGGCCCATCGCCGAGATTCAGTTTGCCGACTTTATCTGGCCCGCCGCGAACCAGGTCATCTCGGAGGCGGCGCGCTTCCGCTATCGGTCCAACAACGCTTTTAGCGTGCCCATGGTCATCCGCACGCCCTACGGCGCCGGCATCCACGGCGGCCTCTACCACTCGCAGAGCATCGAGGCGTTCTTCGCCCACGTGCCAGGGCTGGTGGTCATCACGCCGTCGTCGCCCTACGATACCAAGGGGCTGCTCATCGCGGCGATTCGGTCCGAGGACCCGGTCCTGTTCCTGGAGCACAAGAAGACCTACCGCATGCTGCGGGAGGAAGTGCCTGAGACGCCCTACACCGTGCCCATTGGCAAGGCGAAGGTGGTGCGCGAGGGGACTGACCTGTCGGTCTTCAGCTATGGCCTGTCACTGCTCTACGCCCGCGAGGCGGCCGATACGCTGGCCCAGGAGGGGGTTGACGCCGAGGTGGTGGACCTGCGCACCCTGCGGCCGCTGGATACCGAGACGATTCTCCAGTCGGTCCGCAAGACGGGTAAGGCGCTCATCCTCCACGAGGACAACCAGTTCGGCGGCTTCGGGGCCGAGGTGGCCGCGCTCATCGCCCAGGGCGCGTTCGAGTACCTGGACGCGCCGGTCATGCGTCAGGGCGGGCCGGAAGTGCCGGCCGCGCCCTATGCCAAGCCGCTGGAAGAGTGGTGGATGCCCAGCCCCGCGAAGATCGCCGACGCCATGCGAGACCTGGCTCAATATTAGTGTGATGCGGTGAGCGTATTGCGTAGTGCGTATTTCGTATTTCGGAATTGAGCTGTGTCGTTCCGAAACGAAATACGCACTACGGATTACGAAATACTTTGGAGTCCCCATGCCCACTGAACTCAAGATGCCCCAACTGGGGGAGAGCGTCCACGAAGGGACCATTAGCCGCTGGCTGAAGCAGCCCGGCGACCGTGTCGAGAAGTATGAGCCGCTGCTGGAAGTGGCGACCGACAAGGTCGAAACCGAGGTGACGGCGCCCGAAGGGGGCGTGGTCCAGCAAATCCTGGTCCCCGAAGGCGAGACGGTCCGCGTCGGGACGCTGCTGGCCACCATCGGCGAGGCGGTCCAGGTCGTCGCGCCAGTCGCGGCGGAGCTGCGCGAAGCCGCTGCTCCGGCCGCCCCGACCCCAGCCACTCCGCCGGCCCCGACCACCCCGGCCGCCGGCGGCGCGCCACGGGTGTCGCCCCTGGCAGCGAAGATCGCCCAGGACGCGGGGGTGGCGGTCGAGACGGTGCAGGGGTCAGGGCCGGGCGGCCAGGTGACCAAGGAGGATGTCCTGCGCGCGGCGCGGGAACGCGGCAATGGCGGCTCACGTCCGCCGGCCGTCGAGGCCGGGCCAGTGGTCGACACAGGCAGTGGGCAGCGGTCGGTCGGCGGCTTCCTGTCGCCGCGCGTGCAGATGCTGGCGCGGCAACTGGGCGTGGACCTGGGCCAGGTGCAGGGAACAGGCCGAGAGGGACGCATCACGGCGCGGGACGTGGAGGAGTTCGCGGCGCGTCAGACGCAGACGGCCTTCCGGCCGCCGGCCGCGCCTCAACCCGCTCCTCCTGCCGCCGCGCCTGCGCCTACGCCCGCCGCGCCTGTCGCGCCTCTCGCTCCCAGCCCGGCGATGGCTGCGCCTGAGCCAATGGCCGCCGAGGGGCTGGACCTGATGGCGGGCGACGAACTGACACCTCTATCGGGGATGCGCCGTCTCATCGCGGAGCACATGGTCCGCAGCAAACAGACCGCGCCCCACGTCACCACGGTCCACGAGGCCGACGTCACCCGCATGGTCCGCTTCTTCAAGGACCACTTCGACCCGTTCCGCCAGCGCGAGGGCTTCAACCTGACCTACACGCCGTTCTTCGTCCAGGCCGTCGTCAACGCGCTCCGAGCCTATCCGGGCGTCAACGTCAGCTTCACCGAGCAGGGTATCATCCAGCGCAAGGCGCTCAACATCGGCATGGCGGTGGCGCTGGCCGACGGCGGGCTGATTGTGCCGGTCATCAAGGCGGCGGAGGAGAAGACGCTGACACGGCTGGCGCGGGACGTGACCGACCTGGCGACGCGGGCGCGGGCCAGGAAGCTGACCGCCGACGAGACGCGCGGCGGCACCTTCACCATCTCCAACTACGGCGTGTTCGGCAGCCTGTTCGGGACGCCGGTCATCAACCAGTCGCAGGCAGCGATTCTGGGCGTGGGCGCGGTCAAGAAGCGGCCGGTGGTGGTCGAGGACGAGATGGGCGAGACCATCGCGATCCGCAGCCTGGTCTACCTGGCGCTGACCTTCGACCATCGCGCCTTCGATGGCAGCCTGGCCGACCAGTTTATGCAGCGCGTGGTGCGGGAGCTAGAGCACGGCCCGTGGAGCTTGTGACTATGATGTGTATCATTGACGCCTGGCGCATCTTTTGGTAGACTTAGGGCCGTTGAGACCCCATTCTCACGTTTCCCTACTACCCTACTCCGCGCTGAGGAGGATGCGTGACGCATATCATCGCCGAGCCGTGCATCGGCACCAAAGACCAGGCGTGCGTGGATGTCTGCCCCGTGGACTGCATCTACGAAGGCACGGACCAGTTGTTTATCCACCCGGACGAGTGCATTGACTGCGGCGCGTGTGTGCCCGCGTGCCCGGTCGAGGCCATCTTCCCGGAAACGGAAGTGCCCGAGCAGTGGAAGAGCTTCATCCCGAAGAGCTACAAGTTCTTTGTCGAAAATAGCGGCGTGAACTAGCGCCGGGCCAGAGCGAGTCGGCTGCACAACCTCCGAGGGGTCGCTGACCCCCAGGGGGTTGTTGTGTTGAACGGCGTGAGGACTTGCCCAAGCGCCCCATTCTGATGTATAATCGCTGGAAATAAGGTTTGGGAGACAGACGCGTGGAACGAGCGAGTGAGGCTTGGACGTTAGACCAGTTGGAACGCGACGGGATGGCCTGGCCGCCCGGCCCCTGGGAACACTTGCCGGGCTATGTACCGCAGACGACAACGACCCCGACGGTCACGCCCTCCAGCGTGAGCGCCGTGGCCCTGCCGCCGCTGGTGGACGAAGCGCCGGTGGGGCCGGGGCGGTGGGAGCAGGCCGGGCATATCGCCCGTGAAGTGGCCGAGACGCTCATTCTGACCGTCGCCATCTTCTTCCTGATTCGCATCCCCTTCCAGAACTTCCGCATCGAAGGCACGAGTATGGAGCCGACGCTCCACACGGGCCAGTTCATCATCGTCAACCGCGCCCTTTACCGTTGGTTCTCGCCACCCCAACGCGGTGACATCATCGTCCTCAAGCCACCGAACA
>CAZFUK010000399.1:0-5321 GCA_964522005.1 uncultured Anaerolineales bacterium
CTGGAGCATCTCGGCCATGTGCGCCTTCTTGTCCACGCACAGGATGAGCAGCAGCGGGTCGAGGGACAGCGAGGTCACGGCGTTGGCCGTCATGCCGTGAATCTCGTCGCCCACCTGGGTGACGATGACCGTGACACCCGTGGGGAACTGGCCGATGACACGCCGGTAGTGCTTGGGGTCGGGCGGGGTTGGGTGCGTCATATTAGCTCGATGTGGCTAGCGGCTCCTCGGTCTCGGCCTCGGCGCGGTTCAGGAACTCGCGCACGCGGTCCATGTACACCGTGCGATCGTGGTTGTTGAACATCGCGCCGGCCATGCGGACCGGGTCACCAAAGAAGAAGCGTTCGTAGAGCACCTGGCGCGATCCGAACGCCGACAGGGCCGCGTCCCAGGCCAGCCGGAAGAGCTGGATCCGGTCGTGGGCGTCGGCGCGGGCCGCCTGGAAGTACTTCTCTATCATGGGCCGGAGCGCCTCATTCTGCAAATCCGCCTCAGTGGGCAGGGCCATGAAGCCGCTGGCGCCCAGGAGTTGCAGGATTTCGACCATGCGCGGGTAGAGGCGCGGGAACAGGTTGCGCGCGGCGTCCAGCGGCGGCCAGGCCGGCGTCATGACGCCCCAGCGGTCCGGGGCGGCGTCGGCCTCGGAGGCGCGGGCGAAGGCGCGCAGAGCCTCCAGGTTGACCAGCATCTCGGCGATCTTCTCGTGGATGTGCTGGAACTGCTCGATGCCGATGGTGTCCACGATGAGCGAGGCGATGCCGAGCAGGAACTCGGTCTTGGCGATGTTTTTGGTGATGACCTGGTGCGCCATGTGGACGACCGAGTTGGTGGCGGCGAAGGCGCGGTTGCAGCGCTGCACGTCGCCAAACAGGAAGACGCGCTCCCAGGGCACCAGGACATCGTCAAACACGACGACGGCGTCCATCTCCTCGAAGCGCGAGCCGAGCGGGTGGTCGAAATGGGAGCGGCCATAGTCAAAGCTCTCGCGGCACAAGAACTTCAGGCCCGACGTGTCGCACGGCAGGGCGAAGGCGTAGGCGTAGGGCGCGTCGTCGGCCGTGCCCTTGAGCACCGTCGAGGGGAAGACGAGGATCTCGTCGGCGATGGGCAGCGTCGCCAGCATGCGCGCCCCGCGCAGGATGAAGCCGCTGTCGGTCTCACGCACCACCCGCGCCGCCAGGTAGGGGTCGGTCTGCTGAGCCGGGCCGACGGAGCGGTTGGCCTGGGGGTTGATGAGGGTGTGGGTCAGGCTCAGGTCGTTCTCGCGCACGTACTCGTAGTAGCGGCGGACGTTGTCGCCAAACTCGGGGCGGTTCTCGGCCATGTAGGCCGAGGCGTTGGCGTAGGCCATCACGGCGCGGTTCAGGTAGTCGGGCGTGCGGCCCATCATGCCGCCGGAATAGTCGGCCCAGCGTTTCATCATGGCCCGCACGCGTGGCAGGTCCTCCCGCGTGCGCGGCGTCAGGAACGACAGGCCCACCCGCTCCCCGCTCGACGGCGAGGGATAGGTCATCTCCTCGGGGTACTGGCCCTGCAGGTCGTAGAGCGCGGCCAGGCTGCGCACGCCGTTCTGGAAGGCGGGATGGCGGGTGATGTCCTCGACCAGTTGCCCCTGGTAATAGATCTCACGCGGGTGATGGTGTAAGCGTTCAATGACCTGCTGCCCCGTCCGTGCGCCCATGGTCGTTCTCCTTACTTGCCCATCTTCGGGATAGGGTGCTGGCCCAGCGCCACGTGGACCGTCTTCGTCTCACAGTAGAACTCGAACGAGTAGTGGCCGCCCTCGCGCCCGACGCCGCTCCACTTGGCCCCACCAAACGGCGTGCGCAGGTCGCGCACGTTGTGCGAGTTGACCCACACCATGCCCGCCTCGATGGCGTGGGCGACGCGGTGGGCGCGGGCGGTGTCGCCGGTCCACAGGTAGGCCGCCAGGCCGTACTTGACGTCGTTCGCCAGACGGACCGCCTCGGCCTCGTCCTCGAAGGGGATGACCGTCAGGACCGGGCCAAACACCTCCTCCTGGGCGATGCGCATGTCGTTGCGGACATGGGTAATCAGGGTGGCCGCGAAGTAGTTGCCCTCGGCCAGACCCGCCGGGCGGTCGCCGCCCACCCGAACCTCCGCCCCCTCGGCCCGTGCGATGTCCATGTAGCCGCGCACCCGCGCCCAGTGGTCCGGGTGGATGAGCGGCCCTAGCTCGGTCTGAGGGTCCGAGGGCGGGCCGACCCGCACGCGGCGCACCCGCTCGGCCAGCGCCGCGACGAACTCGTCGTATATCGAGCGGTGGACGATGGCCCGCGAGCCGGCGGTGCAGCGTTCGCCGTTGAGCGAGTAGACGCCGAACACTGTGGCGTCGAGGGCGCGGTCCAGGTCGGCGTCGGGGAAGATCACCACGGGCGACTTGCCGCCCAGTTCAAACGAGAAGCGCTTGAGGGTGGCCGCGCCGTTGCGCATAATCTCCTGCCCGGTCGTCGTCTCGCCCGTAAAGGAAATCAGTTGCACGTCGGGGTGGGCCACCAGCGGCGCCCCGGCGGTCTCGCCAAAGCCATGCACCACGTTGACCACGCCGGGCGGTAGGTCGGCCTCCTGGACCAGGTGGGCCAGCCGATCCGCCGATAGGGGCGACCACTCGGCTGGCTTGAGGACGCACGTGCAGCCCGACGCCAGGCAGGGGGCGAGCTTCCACGTTTCGAGCATAAACGGCGTGTTCCAGGGCGTAATCAGCCCGGCCACGCCGACGGGCCGCAGGATGGAGTAGTTGAGGAAGGCGCTGTCCACCGGAAAGCTCTCGCCCGTCATGCGCGTCGCCATCTCCGCGAAAAAATAGAAGTTGTCGGCGGCACGGGGCACCTGCCCGTGCTTGATCTGGGCGATGGGGATGCCGGTATCGAGAATCTCGGTGTCAGCGATGAGAGCCTGGTCGCGCATGATCAGGTCGCCAATGCGGCGCAGGGCCTTGGCGCGGTCGGCGGCCTTCATGGTGCGCCAGGGACCGCTATCAAAGGCCCGGCGCGCGGCCTGTACGGCCAGGTCAATGTCCTCGACCGTCCCCTCGGCCACCTGGCCGATGACCGCGTTGGTGGCCGGGTTGAGAGTGTCGAAGGTCTGCCCCCGCACCCCGTCCACAAACTCGCCGTTGATAAGGTGGCGGGCGAGAAGGGTAGATGGTGGCTGCTGGACAGTGGGGGAGTGGCCTGTCATTGGGGTCGCTATCGTCATTGATACAGTCTCGCTTTCTCACAGTGGAATAATTGGCGCCCCTTCGATCACGCTACTTTCACCACGTGTCGGAACGACACGCGTCAACCTAAACCCAGCGGCCTTGAGCAGCGCCTCAAATTCAGCCTCAGTGCGCTCTCGACCACCCGCATTGATAACCAGCATGTTCATATCCGACAGCTTACCAGGGTGCGGATTGTTGCCCGCTGGCACCACCGCATCCACCACCAGCAGCTTGCCATCCGCCCGTATCGCCCGACGACAACTGCTCAGAATGGCCGTCGCCTGGGTGTCGTCCCAATCATGGATAACTTTAGTCAGTAAATAAGCATCCCCGCCACTTGGTACCGCTTCGAAGAAATCGCCTCCGACAATCTTACAGCGCCCCGCGACGCTCGCGCTCTCCAACAACGGCCCCGCCCCGCTAACCACATGCGGCAAGTCGAACAGAACGCCCTGCATCGTCGGGTTCGTCTGTAAAATTGCGGCAATGGTAGCGCCCTGTCCACCACCGACATCAACCAACGTGTCAATGCCTGAGAAGTCATAAGCCGCCAGGACAGCGGCAGTCCGCACCGCTGCCATAGCGGTCATAGCAGCATTGAAGACCGCATTGGCAGCGGGGTGATGGGTTCGGTACTCCCAATTGCTCGTCCCATAAATCTGGGAAAACGCTGTCTCGCCTGTAGTGACACTATAGAGTAGGTTGCCCCACGGGCGCCACACATACTCGCTGGTGAAAAAGATCGTCCAGTCGCGCAATGACCCTGGGACGTCCATCCGAAGCCCTTCGGCCAGGGGTGTCAGCCGAAAGCGGCCTTGCTCGTCTTCAGCAAACACTCCCACACTGGCGAGGGCTCGCAACAGCCTATACAGCGACAGCGCATGGGTTCCCGTCATCTCCGCCAACTCAGCGGCGCTCTTCGGCTCGTCTGCCACCAGATCAGCGATACGCAGTCGAGCCGCTACGCCGATCATCTGCGAGACCCAGGAGCCGTTGATCATCTGCATCAGCGTCTGTGCGGTCTGATGTTGCGCCATCACCCTAACCTCCCTACTCACCCTTTTTCTAATCATCCATCATTAATCATCTCTTAAGCGTCGTGCAATACTCGTGAAAGCCGAGGCTCTCCCAGAAGCGTCGCCCTCGCGGGTTGGTCGCCAGCACCTCCAGCACGAGTGTCGCGCCTGGTGGAAAGCGTTCCTCAGCCAACTGGGCGAAGGCCCGCCGCCCCAGCCCTTGCCCCCGCCGCTCGCGCTCGATATAGAACTGCCGCACATACACCACCGGCTGTGACGGGTCATAGTCGTCGGCACGCTGCTGGTAGACGGCATAGCCAATAATACGTAATGCGTGAGGCGTAGTGCGTAGTTCCTCTTCCTCCGTCGTCCCTCGTCCGTCCTCCGTCTCAATCACGTCTACCGTCCACGCGCCGCTGTCCAGCCAGCCGTGCAGCCGGGCCTCAAGCTGCGCCACGTTCATTGGGTTGCGGCTGCCTTCGTCCTGGATCAATCGGATGACCTTCGATACCAGGGATTTATGGAGCGAGACTACTTTATGCGCCCGGAAGATAGTGCGCCCTTTCAATCCTGTGGACGCAAAGGACGGATGACTCGGTTCGAGAACATAATCGGTAGGGAGCAAGACCAGCGGGAAAGAGGACGAGATAAACAGGCACACAACGTCTTCGAGTTGGGGTAGTAGCGCGTCGGGCGTCAGGATAACCGCCGGACGCACCTTTGTACCGCTAAGTCAGTAAAAGGGCACTGAACAAGAACAATACTACCCCGCTTTACGAGTTGGCGGGCCATTCTACGTCATCTCCCTCTTCCAGAGAGTACATATCAGGCTCGTCAGCGAGCCAATCGAATGCCCCTCCCACCTGAGCCAATCGCGCCAGATCAACCGACGAAATCTCTTCAGTCAGTAATTCAGGCTCGCGCCAGTTTCGCCGTACAAGCAGAAACGCAGCAAACGTTTCAAGCTCCGCTTGCTCCTCGACGGTCATCTGGTCGATGAGATGCGCCAGTTTGTCAGTCATCTGGTCTCCCTCACCTCAATTCACCATCAGTATAAATTGTACGTTGGTCCGACGGCTTCC
>CAZFUK010000400.1:0-5310 GCA_964522005.1 uncultured Anaerolineales bacterium
CTGGAGGCCGGGATAACCAGCAGCCGCGCGCCGGGGGCGACGCGCCGCCCGCGCACCACCTCGGCCGCCGCTCGGAGGTCCTCCAGCCGACCGTTGGTGCAGGTGCCGACAAACGCCTGCTGGATGCGCGTGCCCCGCACCTGGGACACGGGAGCCGTGCGGTCCACGCGGTGCGGCAGGGACACCATCGGCTCTAACTGGCCTACGTCGTACTGGTACTCGGCCTGGTACTCGGCGTCGGGGTCAGGGTACAGCGCGCCCGCAACGATGGCCTCGCGCACGGCCTCGACCGGCTGGCCCACCCGCCGGGCGCGGCGCGGGGCCAGGTAGTCGAAGGTCAGGTCGTCGGGCGCGATGTAGGCGCTTTTGACGCCAAACTCAGCCATCATGTTGGGGATGACGGCGCGGCTGTCAATGGACAGGGCATGGACCGCCGGGCCGCTGAACTCGATGGACAGGTAGATGCCGGCGTCGCCGCCCTGGTCGCCAATCAGCCGCAGGCAGAAGTCCTTGGCGGTCACCCCCTGGGGCCACTCGCCTGTCAGCACGACGCGCACGCTTTCCGGCACGCGCAGCCATAGCTCGCCCGTGGCCCACACGGCGGCCATCTCGCTCCGCCCGATGCCCGCGCCGAACGCGCCAAGCCAGCCGAAGTGGGGCGTGTGGCTGTCCGAGCCGAGGACCGTCTGGCCGGGCAGGGCCAGCGCCTCCTCACACAGCACCTGGTGGCAGATGCCGCGTCCGACCTCGAAGACGTTGGTGACGCCCTGCTCCTGGGCGAAGCGGCGCGTCTCGGCGTGGTTCTGGGCGTGGGCCGTCGTCGGAGCCGGCACGGCGTGGTCCATGGTAAACGCCAGGCGCTCCGGGTACTTGACCCGCGTGACGCCCAGGCTGTAAAAGGTGCGGGCAATGGGCGCGGTGTTGTCGTGGCTGAAGGCCAGGTCGGGACGGGCGTCCACAATCTGCCCGGCGACCACCTCGGCCAGCCCCGCCGCCCGCGCTAACGCCTTCTCCGCGAATGTCTTATTAGACATAGTAGGTGTCCTTGGTGAGTCAGCCAACCTGCACCGGTTCCGCTGTTTCGAGCGCCCAGCGGCGCAGCATGTCGTCCACGTCGTTGAGTTCGAGGGGCTTCTCGTCGGCCAGGGCCTTGATGTGCGCGGTGACCAGCTTGATCTGCTCGTCGCTAAGGCCCAGCCCCAACTGGTCGGCGCGGTCCTTGATGGCGTTCCAGCCAGTGAGGCGGTGGGCGATGCTGATGTAGCGCGTCAAGCCGAAGTCGGTCGGGTTGAGCGCCTCGTAGGTCTCCGGGTTGTTGAGGATGGCCTTGGCGTGGATGCCGGCCTTGTGGGTAAAAGCGGCGATGCCGGTGACATAATTGTTGAACGGGATGCCCACGCCCACCATGTCCGCGATCATCAGGTCCAGGTCGCGCAGGGTGTCCAGCCGGTACTTGCCGCTGACCCCCCCGCGGTCCAGGGTGTACATGCGGGCGACGAAGCCGCCCAGGGGCGTGATGCCGTTGCGCTCGCCGATGCCGAGGATGGAGGTGTCAATGTGGGTGGCGCCGCCCTCGATGGCGGCCAGCGAGTTGGCGATGGCGCAGCCGGAGTCGTTGTGGCCGTGGAACTCGATGTCGCAGCGCACCAGACGGCGCAACGTGCTCACCAGGCGGTAGACCTGGGTGGGCGTGGCGACGCCGACGGTGTCCGCGATGCCGACGCGGTCCACGACGCCGAGGCGGTCGATCGCCAGGTAGACGCGGAACAGGTCGGCCTCTTCGCTGCGGAACGAGTCTTCGGTGCTGAAGCGGAGTTCGATACCGGGGGCTTGCTCGCGGATGAAGGTGAGGACGTCGAAGGCGAGGTCCAGAATCTGGTCAATGGACTTGCCGTGGCTGAACTGGCGCAGATAGGACGACGTGCCGATGACGGTGTCAATGCCGTCCACACCGGTGTCCAGGGCGCGCAGAGCGTCCTCGCGGTGGCAGCGGATGTGGGTGAGCGTCTTGGTGCGCAGGCCCAGGCGGGCGATACGGCGCGCGTCCTCCTCGCTCTTGGGCGACGCGAGCGGCGATGTCAACTCGATGTACTCGACCCCGAACTCGTCCAGCGCCTGCGCGATGCGAATCTTCTGTTCAGTTGTGAAGTTCGCGCCCACAAACTGCTCGCCTTCGCGCAGCGTGGACTCGATGATGTTCCAGCGGTCGAGGGGCATAGAGCCTCCTTATGCGGGCTGTATAGTCCGTATTGCGTGATGCGTATTTCGTATTTCGTGTCCAAGACGAAACTACACAGGCATAGGAAAAAATACGAAATACGCACTACGAAATAAGACAGGCTCCCCAGGGAGGTCCGGAGAGCCAGCGCATGCATCGAGCGGCATAAGAAAACTGGCTTCCCCGGATGGCTGGGAAGCCAGATGTGAGACAAGGGACCAGGAAACGGTCAGCGGCTTACCCAGGCACGAAGGACGACGCTTTTTTAGCGCCGCTGACTTTCGCTTTGGACTCGGCCACCGAATAGCTCACCATGGGCTAGTTCCTGGGGGATAGATTAGGCTCAGTATATCAGGCTTTCAGCGATTTGTCAAGAAACACTGGGCGCTGGAATCCAGATCGCGGACGCCGCGTCGCCGTAGGGCAGCGCGCGGCCGGCCAGGAACTCCGCGCCGACCCAGGCGCACACCAGGGCGTCGAGGGCGTCCTCCAGCCCTTTGAGGGCGCGGCGTGGCAGCGACGCGGCGGACGGGAACGCCTGGTCAACCCCCTCAAGCTTGCCGGCCAGGGCCGCCCGCAACTGATCAAGCGACTCGACAATGAGGCTCCAGCCGTCGCCGTCGGTGGCCCGAGCATAGCGGGATTGGTGCGCGACTTTGTAGGGCAGGCGCTTGCTCAGCCTCATGAGTTCGATGATGGCAGGATGGGGATAGACTTCGATGAAGTATTGCCTCTCGCTCGCGTCGTCTTGGGGAGACTCCGCGCCGAGCCACCGATAGCCGAGGTCGGTCAACTCCTGGTAGACCCCGTCGGCGATGGGGCCGGGGCGCTCGGCGGTCGGCGTGTGGGGCGCGGCCCACCGGCTGGCGTAGGCGCGGGCAACGGCGTTGTCCGCTGCCCGGCGGCCGGTGATGGGCTGGGGGCCGATGGGCATGTCGAGGGTGATGACAGCGGGGGGCTGGGCGGTGAGGCGCTGGCAGGCGGCGAGCAAGGTCGGCCAGTCGGGCCGCGAGCCGGTGACAGGCTGAGTCCAGTCGGCCGGCGCGACGCCGTCAAGGGCGGTGAACTCGTCATACGAGCGGGCGACGCGGACAAGGCGCAGGTCGCCGTCGTGGGCACTGACCAGCGCGACGCCGGAGGGCTGGCCCGCCGTCCAGGCGGCGTCAATACCGAGAATAGTTGGCATGGTTAGTATGGCCTCGATCATGTTATACGTAAGAGTCTCTAACTGTCATGCTGAGCCGAAGGCGAAGCATCTCGCGCGACAAAAGCGAGACCCTTCACTTCGTTCAGGGTGACAGTCGAAACTTTAATGACAATTTGACACGTAAAATTATTACAGGAGAATCTCACGGCGGGCGAAGCGCCACTCCGCCGCCCACCACGCGACCGCCACCACCAGCACGCTCACGGCCACAGCTAGCCAGGTCAGTGGGTCGGGCGTTCCCTCAACGGCGAAGCGGTGCAGGTTGAAGACGGGCGAGACGAGCAGGCTTAAGGGGCGGCTGACCTGCTCCCAGAGCGAGTTCCGAATGCTCAGGCGGCCGCCGGCCAGGGCGAGGACGCTGAACAGGCCGACTCGGGCAAGGCGTGGCGTGACCAGGGGCGAGAAGAGGCCGCTGAGCGCTAGGGCGACCAAGGCGTTGAGCAGGAGCGCGCCACTGCCGAGGGCGAGGCGGTCGGGCGCCTCCCAGATGATGCGCTGGCCCACGACCCGCGCCAATGTCCCCAGGTAGAGGGCCAGCGTGATGACCAGGGCGGCGAGGAGTTTACCGCGCACGTACAGGCCGGGCTGGGCGAGCCGCGCCAGGACGACGTAGGCGCGCGGGGTGGCGGCACGGCGGAAGAGGGTGGCTGTGGTGTAGACCGCCTGGACCAGCGTGAAGACGCTCAGCATGCCGAAGAAGTGGGCGGTGTCCACGCCGAAGGTGGTCGCCTGGTACTTGAAGAAGACGACGTGCAGGGCCAGCACGGCGACCACTTCGACCAGCAGACCCCCGCTACGGATGTAGTCTTCCAGGCTGAAGCGGGCGATGGCGAGCGTACGCATGGTGGCTACGACCGATGACCGAGGACGGAGGACGGACGAGAAGACGCTTCCTCCGTCTTCCGTCCTCCGTCCTCCGTCCTCCGTCTTCCGTCTTCCGTCGGCCCCGTCGCCCGCAGATACACCTGTTCCAGGGTATCATGGGCGGGCGTGAGGGACTGGATAGGTATCCCGGCGGCGAGCAAGGCCTGGAGGACCGTCGGCTGGAGGGCGCGGGGGAGGAGCAGTCGGCCCGCCTCGACCTGGACCTGGCCGTCCTGACCGGCGAGCGCGGCCTGGGCGGCGGGCAAGGCGTCGCCCACGTCCTGTTCGACCTGGTCCGAGCGGCGCAGCAGATCCGCCACCGCGCCCTGCTGGACCAGCCGGCCCCGCCGCAGGATGCCCACGCTGTGGCAGACCTCCTCGACTTCGGCCAGGATGTGCGAGCAGAGCAGGAGGGTCTTGCCGGCGGCCCGGAGGTCCAGGATGACCTGGCGAATCTCGTACTGGCCGCGCGGGTCGAGGCCGGCTGTCGGCTCGTCCAGGATGACGAGGTCGGGGTCGGCCAGGAGCGCCTGGGCGATGCCGACGCGCTGGAGCATGCCCTTGGAGAACACCCCGAGGCGGCCGTGGGCGTGGGCGCGCATGCCGACCAGGTCCAGGCAGCCGTCCACCTGCCGCCGTAGCCGCTGACCGGACAGGCCGCTGAGGGCGCCGAGGAAGCGCAGATAGGCGTGGGCCGAGAAGGCCAGGTCGTAGTGGGGCAGTTCGGGGAGGTAGCCGAGGCGGGGGCGGGCGGCGACGGGCGGCCGGCCGAAGACGGTGAGGCGGCCGGCGGTGGGCTTGAGGAAGCCGAGGACGAGCTTGACCAGGGTGGACTTGCCCGCGCCGTTCTCACCGAGCAGCCCAAACGCCTCGCCCACCTCGATGCTCAGGTCCAGCCGGTCCAGCGCCGTGACGCCGGGGTAGGTTTTGGTGAGACCATCAGCGACGATCGCCAGGATGTTCACGTGTATCTCTAAGGATCATGTCTAACAACTAGGCCAGCTTGGCAAAGGCGCGGATG
>CAZFUK010000401.1:0-5301 GCA_964522005.1 uncultured Anaerolineales bacterium
ACCTAACTCGCTTTGGAGCCTGGCAGCCATCTGCTCGGGGCTGGTCTGGCCGTCGCACATTCGCCAGACGCGGGCGGCGGTGGGGTTCAGGGCGTGGACCCGCCTGGCTGACCAGTCGTAGACGCACAACTCGTCGCCGAGCGGCTCAATGTGCACCGTGGGGGACTGCTTGGGGTAGCTAGGCATGGCAAGGCTCCTGGCAGCGCTAGAACGACAGAGTGAGGGACCGCGCAAGGCGCGCGATACCCTGGGACGGGAGGTCCGTCCATAGATTAAACGCGCGCCTGCGTGGGAAGATACGCCAGCCAGGTAGAGTCGCCAGGGGGTGATCCCAACTACCCGCGCGGCCATCGTCTAGTAGGGGAGGTTACGCTTAGCCCGAGACCGGGGCGTCAGGCGGGGGCCGTCGCTCTCTGGTCCAGCCAGGCGCGGAGCAGCGCGGCGTGTTTACGGTAGTGGAGATAGGACATGTCCGCGAAGACCCGCCAGGCCGGCCAGTCCGGGGGCGTATCGGGAAATAGGCCCGTCGCGTTTAGCTCCGCTTCCGAGAGGGCCTCCGCCCAGGCGTAGAGGTCGGCGAAGACCTGCCGCCCGTCGGCCAGGACATCCGCCGCCAGCCGGTCGTGGTGCATCTGGTAGATGCGCTCGTTGCGGTCATGGTAGTACATGCTATCAATCTCAGGCGCGCCGTAAGGGATGCCCTGGGTGCGGTCCGCCAGCCGCTCGTTCACCCACGCCTCGTACCACATGACGTGCGCCACGACATCCTTGACCGACCAGTGGCCCGTTGCGCCCGACTCGTCCAGCCGCGCCGCGCCCACCTCCGCCAGGAGCGCCTCCCACTCGTCGCGCTCCGCCCGCAGCCTCGCCAAGAACCCCGCTTTTGTCACAGTCGTGTCCATCCTGGCCTCCTGCCACCCGAGTGTTTCGTGCATGCTTCTTATACTCAGGGCGAGGGCGCCCGGTTCGCGCTTGAACGCCGCGCAAAAAACCTCCCGAAGGGCGCCGACCCTTCGGGAGGTTAGGCCTACTCGCTCTAGCGCAGGTCGGCCAGGACGACCTGCGCGGCGTTGTGGCCGGGGATGCCCGTGACGCCGCCGCCAGGGTGCGCGCCGGAGCCGCACAGATACAGGCCGGGCAGTGGCGTGCGATAGTCGGCGTGGCCCGCCAGCGGTCGGAGGTTGTAGCTCTGGTCGGGCGTAATCTCGCCGTGGAAGATGTGGCCGCCGGTCAGGGCGAAGCGCCGCTCCAGGTCCACGGGCGACAGCATCTGCCGGGCGATGACGGCGTCGCGCATATTGGGCGCGTACTCGGCCAGCTTCGCCAGCACCCGGTCGGCGAACTCCTCGCGCAGCCCATCGTCCCAGGAGCGGCCTGCGGGTTCATAGGGCGCGTACTGGCAGAAGCACGACAGGATGTGCTTGCCGGCCGGCGCCATGGTCGGGTCGGTGGGCGACTGGGTGTAGATTTCGATGAACGGCTCGCGGGAGGGCTGGCCGTGCTTGCAGTCGTCCCAGGCCCGCTCGAGGTAGGCGACGGTGGGCGCGATGTCCACCGTGGCGCGGCACAGCGTCTCCGACGGGATGTCCGTCGGCGCCGACGTGTAGCGCGGCAACTCGTGCAGGGCCAGGTTGAGCTTATAGACCGGCCCGGCGCAGCGATAGTTCTTCTCGATGGCCGTCACGAAGTCGGCGGGCAGGGCTGTGCGCGGGCACAGGCCCAGGAAGGTGCGCTTCGGGTCGGCGTTGGACAGCACAGCGCGGCCCCGATACTCGGCTCCATTCTCCAGCGCCACCCCAACGGCGGCGCGGTCCTCGACAATCACCTCGGCCACCGGCGCGCTCGTCTGAATCTCGACGCCCAGGTCGCGGGCCGCCGCCGCCAGCGCCTGCGTAATCGCGCCCATGCCGCCCCGCACATAGCCCCACACACCCCGCGCCCCAATGGCGCGGCCGATGGCGTGGTAGAGCCAGACATAGGGCGTACCCGGCGTCATCGGCCCGCCTGCCGTGCCAATGAGCGACTGGGGGGCCATCGTCGCTTTCACATACTCCGACTCAAAGAACTCATTGAGGAGGTCGGTGGTCGAGAGGAGCATGACGCGGCGGAAGTCGTCGGCCAGGCCGGCCTGGTCGAAACGGTCGGCCAGTTGGCCCAGTGTGATGGGCGGCTGCATCAGCGTCGGCTCAATCACATCGCACACGCGGCCCCAGAAATCCTCCCAGCGGTCGTAGGCCGCCGCGTCGTGCGGCGAGAAGCGGGCGATCTGGGCCTTGCTCCGCTCGCGGCTGTCGGCGTAGAGGAACAGGTGTTGGCCGTCGGGGAAGGGCATGAAGTAGGAGGGCTGCTTGGCATAGACGGCGAAGCCGTAGTCGGCCAGGCGCAGGTCGCGAATAATCTCCGGCCGCAGCAGGCTGCACGAGTAGGAGGCGACGGAGACGCGGAAGCCGGGGTGGATTTCCTCGGTGATGGCCGCGCCGCCGACGGTGTGGTAACGCTCGACGACGAGCACGCGCCGGCCGGCCCGCGCGAGGTAGCACGCGGCGACCAGGCCGTTGTGGCCCGCGCCGATGACAATGGCATCATAGACTTGGGGCATGGGATTCTCCCTGGGGTAAGCTGAAGGGAACTTCACATCATTATACATCTAGCAGGATTCCTGCAAAGTCCGAGGTCTTGGGGAGGGCTACGCGCTGTCAACGGATTCGGGGAGCTGATTAAACGGATGAAGCTCATAGGCAGTAACATAATCCGTTCAATCCGCTCCTTATCCGTTGACAGCCGGTTCTTTAAGCGAACCCCATGACACCCGAGGCTTGGCGCGCTATGGGTATCGGATGTATACTATAGAGGTCTATCCGATACCGATAGCCTGGACCATCGCATGCTTGACGCTCGCCTGCTGGCACGGATCACCGAGAAGAAGGCTCGCCTTGACGCGCTGCGCCCCCTGCCTGGCGCGGCGTTACGCCGCCTCGAAGAGCGGATGACGGTGGAGTGGATTTACAACTCCAACGCCATCGAGGGGAGCACGCTCACGCTGCGAGAGACGGGCCTTATCCTGGAGACGGGCCTGACCATCGGTGGCAAGTCGCTACGCGAACACTTCGAGGTGATCAACCACAAGGCGGCCATTGACTACGTCGAGGGATTGGCCGGCCAGCGTCAACCACTGACCGCCTTCGAGGTACGCCAGATTCACCGCCTCGTCCTGACCCGCATTGACGATGAGCAGGCGGGGCAGTATCGCACGGCGCCGGTCCAGATCGTTGGCTCGGCCCACACGCCGCCCGACGCCTGGGAAATCACTCGCTTGATGAGCGAGTGGAGCGACTGGCTAGCCGGGCCGGGCCAGGGCCTGCACCCGGTTGAGCGGGCCGCCGTGGCCCACCACCGCCTGGTCGCTATCCACCCCTTCATTGACGGCAACGGGCGGACCGCCCGCCTGGTCATGAACCTGCTACTCTTGCGCGACGGCTACCCGCCCACCATCATCCAACGGGTTAACCGTCGCCAGTACTACAGCGTCCTGGCGCAGGCCGACCAGGGGCGCGATACCCCCCTGGTCAACTTCGTGGGCCGCGCCGTGGAACGCAGCCTCAGCCTGTACCTGGAAGCCTTGACCGCCCAGACCACTCCCCCGGCTTCAGAGGACGAGTGGCTGCCACTGCGCGAGGCCGCCGTGGGAACGCCCTACAGCCAGGAGTACCTGAGCCTGCTGGCGCGTACAGGCCGCCTGGAGGCCGTCAAGCGCGGCCGCGTCTGGTACACCACCCGCCGCGCCGTGGATGCCTACCGCCGCTCCCTGTCCCCACCCCCTCACCCTACGTCCTAAGTCATCCCTCTTCAGTCTTCAATCTTCAGTCTTCAATCCTCAGTCTCCAATCTCCTCAAGTACTCCTGGTCGAACGCCCACAGCAGCCCCTCGGAGTGGGCATAGGGACCGGGCGTGTAGACGCGCGAGGTGAGGCCCTGGTGCGTCAGCTCGCACGCCCGCCAGTCCTCGCGGTTCGTCATGTCCCAGAAGGCGACGGCGTCGCCTGGGTCGAAGTCAGGGCGGGCCACCTCGGCCGGGTCGAAGTACCACTCGCAGACGACGCGGGTGCGGCCCGCGCCCAGCGGCCAGAGGGTGTGGGCCATGACATAGTCGGGATGCAGGCTAAGCAGGAGGTTGGGGAAGACCGAGTAGTAGTACACCCGCGCCCGGTCCGCGCCCGCCACCTGGCCCAGCGGCCGCCGCGCCGACGCCTGCCCCGACAGGCTCATGCTGTGGACATCCGCCTCCAGGTCCATGTAGCCGCCGAGGAAGGGGCCGGCCAGCAGATCGTTGCGGCCGCTGGTGGGCGGCGACAGACGGCACAGCGCCGGGTGGATGAGCGGGCAGTGGTAGCACTCAGAGTAGTTCTCCACGACCAGCTTCCAGTTGGCCTGGAGCTCGTACTCGGCGCGGTGGCCCAGGCGCAGGCGCGGCAGATCCCAGGCCGAAAACTTGCCCAGGAGCGGAGCGAAGAACTGGTCGAACGGTTCGGGGTCGCGCGCCAGGTTGAGGAACAGGAAGCCTTCCCACTCCGCCACGTGGGCCGCGTGCAGCGGGTAGTTGCGGCGGTCGAAGCCCGCGACGGCCTGCATGTGGCGGGCGGCGAGCAGCGCGCCATCCAGGCCGTAGGTCCAGGCGTGGTAGGGGCAGACAATCGCGCCGCCGAGATGACCCGCGTCCGCCTCGCACAGCCGCGCCCCACGATGACGACACACGTTGTAGTGGGCGCGAGGCCGGCCGTCCTGGTCCCGCAGCAGAATCAGGCTCTCGCCGGCCCACTGGACCAGGACGTAGTCGCCGGGCGTTGGGACCTGATCGGCGCGGCCGGCGCAGAACCACTGGCGGGTAAAGAGGCGCTCGGTTTCGAGGCGGAAGACCTCGTCGGACGTGTAGTACGCGCGGGGCAGGGTGCGGGCGTCGGTCTCCACTGAGGGGGGGCGGTAGGCAAGCATGAGGGTCTCCTTAGGAAAGCTGGGCGGGTGCGGGCCAAACCCCTGACTGCTGGTATTAATCTTGCAGTAATTCCGAAGTAACATGCTCCAATTATAGCCCTGCGGAGCGGCGGACGTGCCACAGGGCGGGCAAGCGAGCAAGTTTGAAAAATCCCCCTGTTTTTGGGCTTAGGGTCTTGACAAACGCCCGAATTTGGCTTATCATAGGCTAAAAGGTTTTAGTAAATCCATTTAGTAATTGTTTGGCCTCCTCAAGTAGCGTATTCCGTTTCCCCTTTAATCTCGGTCCGACAGGGCGGTCGCGACGGACGA